>NZ_JBEUDO010000022.1:0-47580 GCF_050584665.1 Nitrosomonas sp. ANs5 | reverse complement strand
CTCTATCTGCGAATTTGCCAGTAAGTGCCAATTTTCTGGCGGCAACTTACAATTGTACGGGTTTCTTGGAGAGCTTTCTCTGCAATGTGCGGCGGTGCATATTTAGCAGCCTGGCAGTGACTGAAATATTGTTGTCGTTTTCTGCGAGTATGCGGTGGATATATTCCCATTCGAGTCGTTCGACCGATAGCGGATGGGCATTGATGGGGGTGTCGGAGTCGCCATTGGTTCGCTCGAAAGCGGTCATGATCTCGTCTGCATCCACAGGCTTGGCCAGATAATGCGTCGCGCCCAGCTTGATGGCTTCAACGGCCGTGGCGATACTGGCATACCCAGTCAGCACCACGATACGGGTGCCCGGGTCCAGTTCCTTTATTTTTTCGACCAGCGATAAGCCGGATTCATCAGCGAGCTTGAGGTCGATAATCGCATATTCGGGCGCGAGCGATTCTGCCTGTTGCAGAGCGGTCTGAATGGTATGGGCGCATACTACTTCAAATCCTCGCTTGCTCATGGCCTTGGCAAGCACATCACAAAACACCGTATCATCTTCTACAATCAATAAATTTGGGCAATCCATGGCATCATTCATGGCCGGCACTCCTTTTGGATACAATCATTTCAGTTGTTCAAGACAGGACCGGCAGGGTGACATGGGTACAGGCGCCACCTTCCGGGCGATTGAACAAGCGTACAGTTCCACCGAAACGTTCAATATTGGTATTGGCGAGAAACAGGCCAATACCAAAACCCTGCCCGGGGCCCTTGCTGGTGAAAAATGCCTCCCCCGCTCGTTGAATCGCTTCGGCGTTTAGACCCTCACCATCATCGAGTATTTCCATGTGCAGCAGGCGCTGGTCCCAGTAGCTGGTGATATCGACTTGTTTAGTCGAGGCATCGGCAGCGTTATTGAGCAAATTTAAAATTGATTGGCTCAACAGTCTCGTATTCATGATGGCGGGGGCTGGCTGAATGCCCTTGCATTGATAGGTGAATTTTACCGTGGGACGAATCAATTTCCATTTGTCGATGATTTGACTCAAAAAGACATCCACCGGCTGGCCATCGCCTTCTTCGGCACGCGCCTGGCCGGCATTTGCCAGCAGCTGTGTCAGGGTCTGCTTGCAATGCGTAATCTGGTCGCGCAGGATCCGGACATTGTTTTGAAATTCAGTATCCTGGGGGTATTCCTGTTCGAGTTCCTTGGTGATAACGGCCATGGTCGATAGTGGCGTGCCCAGTTCATGGGCTGCGCCTGCGGCAAGTGTGCCCAGTGCAAGGATCTGTTCGTTATGCAGTGCCTGTTCGCGTGACCGTGCCAATTCCTTGTCCCGATCACGAATCGAAGTGCTCATTTTGACCACGAACCACGCGATCAGCAGTGTGCTGAGTACGAAAGTCAGCCACATGCCAGAGACATGCAGATTGAACTCAAACATGTGGCGGCTGTGATCATCGGTATGATTGTGTGGGAGTGGGATATATGCGTAGAGCAGAAAGGTGTAGCAGGAAATGGTGATGGCCGCCATGCTCCAGGTATAGTGCCAGGGCAGCACTGTCGCAGCGATGGTGAGTGGAAGCAAATAAAGCGAGATAAATGGATTGGTTGAGCCGCCACTGAGATAGAGCAGTACAGTCAATGCGGCCACATCGATTAACAATTGCGCAAAAAGCTCCAGATTCGTGACCGGCCAGTGGTAACGCAGACGGATCCATGTCAGCAGGTTGAGCAGGGCCAGCGCAACGATCGTCAGAATGATTTCCGGCCAGGGCAAATCGAATTCGATAATGCTGTAGACCAAGCTAAAAATGATGGTCTGGGTAACGATGGCGATAATCCTGAGCAGAAACAGGCGTTGCAGGTTTTTACTGAGTGGAGAATGATGCAGGATGCTGAATATGGCCATGGTTCGTCTTCTGTTATTCTGATTATCCTCGATTCCTTGGCTGTACGGACTTGTCATGTGAGGTTTCTTTGGTTGCAGAACAGGTCGCAACCTTGTTCATGGTTATTCCATTTCAAAGAATTGTATGGCCGTCTTGTGGCAGACAAACCGCGTAATCCATTTGCAAATATTGTTACCCAGTCACTAGGAGGCTGTCCGAGAATAGGCTGATCTACTGCGGACGAGCCTGATTGGCTGGATTTTACGATCCTTTTCGTTAAATAGAACGACTATTCGCCTCAAATGATCGAAAAATCCAACTCAACCAGCCCCGCCCTCGCTCTACGATCGCTATTCTCGGACAGCCTCCTAGCTGTGTGAGTATGGAGATCACAACTTGTGCTTTTCTACCGCGCTGCAATTTTCAGTAGGATGTATGAAGTTCGGGATAATTCATAGTTAGTTGTAGAGGGTGTCAACGCACTTGGCGTAACAATAACGCAAAATAGTCGCCTGGACCATGTGACAAATTGTCGCACCTGCTGGCGTGGCAACGTGCGATGGCGACGCGAGGCAAGCGTGGCGAATAGCTGCGGTGATAGCTTATCCGCCTTGCCGAAACCCTGGATATAAAGTCATACCGCCGTCTACGTAGAGTGTTGTGCCAATGACATAATCGGAGGCATCGGAGGCCAACCAGACTGCGGCCCGCGCGATATCCAGCGTGTCTCCGATTCGTTCATAGGGTATCAGCTTAAGTAGCGCGGCTTCCGCATCGGATGTCTCCCAGGCGGAACGGTTGATGGCAGTGCGGATCGCGCCGGGTGAAATAGCATTGACTCTGATTTTTTGATGGGCCACTTCCTGGGCCAGACTTTTCATGAACATGAGTAGCCCACCTTTGGAAGCCGCGTAATTGACGCGTTCAGACCAGGGAATAATGTCGTGAACGGAAGAAATACAAATGATTTTGCCTGCGGCGCTGGACAGCTCTGGCACAATGCCACGATGCAGAAACGCCTTGACTGCTTCCTGCGCACATAGGAACTGTCCCGTCAGATTGACCGCCAGCACTTTCTCCCATTGCGATAACGTCATTTCAGTGAAGGGCGCATCATCCTGAATGCCGGCGTTAGTCACGAGAATATCAAGACTGCCCCAGGTTTGAATCACTTTCCGGAACATAGCCTTGACTTCTGCTGCCTGACTGACATCCGCCTGAATGGCCAGTGCCTTGCCATCATTTGCCAGGATGGCATCAACCACACTGTGCGCGGATTCAGGATCGGACAGATGGTTGACCGCTACTTGGGCGCCTGCTTCGGCCATGGCACGCGCAATCGCTGCGCCGATACCAGAACTGCCACCGGTGATTAGCGCACGCTGTCCAGCCAGTGGCTTTTCATTTGTCTTGGACATGATTCCTCCATATTGCTGAAAAAATTACAACCAATGAAGGCCAATGCGTGGGTTGATTGCGCACATTGCCGGAATAAACCCGCAACCCTTGGCTGGGCAGGCTGGCATCCGGTATCGATCTTGGTTGCCCAGGCGACAGTCTGCTTGTATCCCAAATATTCCAGATGGCATCAAGGGTACCTCAAGGGAGTCCAGTGCCAGGAACATTCACTGTCGCAATTTCGACACGGCCAGAACGTAGCCTATTGGCCTGCCTGGGATCATCTGTTTCGGCGGTCAGTATAAACAATGTCTGTCGGTCCTGACCGCCGAGCATGCAGGCATAAGGTGTCCCAAGTGGATGAATTCTTGTGGTAATCGCGCCACCCTGCTGGACTCGAATTACTTCCCGTGTACCGGGGCTTGCCACCCATAACGCCCCTTCGGCATCTAAACAGATGCCGTCCGGTGTGGCCTGCTCGAGATCGGCCCAGAGTCTGGGGACATGCAGCGAGCCATTGTCATCGATGGTAAACGCCGTCAAGCGATGAGCAAAGGTTTCTGCGACGATGTATGTCAGGCCATCCGGAGTGATGATGCTGCCATTGGGGAAGACCAGGTCGGAGGCGGTCAGCCGGCAAAGGCCACCCGGTTCGACCAGGATGAGGCGAGTGCTGGCGATCGCTGCGCCTGCATGCAAATCAAAGCCAAAATTGCCGACATAGGCCTGGCCGTTGCTGGCGACTACCATGTCATTGCAGTGAAATGACGCCAAAGCGGAAAGGTCGGCATATCTTTCCAGGCCCGATTCGGTCAGGCGGTAAATCGCTCGCTCGGTCATGGCGACAACCAGTAAGGTCGCGTCCGGCAGCCAGCCCAGACCACCCGGCAGATCCTGGGTCTGCAGCATGCACTCAGCTTCGCCCTCTGATGTTACAGTCATGATTTTTCGGGCGTGTTGATCGGTGAACCATAAGCGATCGTCCCGCCAGCGTGGCGATTCCGGAAAAGCAAGACCGGTCAGAAGAATGTTAGTTTTCGAATGCATACATGCTGCCTCCTATTGATGTGGCACATATCCTGACAATCTCGGCCGATTACTGTTTTATATTGCGCCTGTGATCAATTCTCGGCCTGATAACTGATTTTGGCAAGCAAGGACTTTCAATTGAGTGCTTCATTATATTCAGGCAGAGTCCCGCATCGTCACTTTTATCAGTGCGCCCCTGGCCGGATAAAACCGGATGTGGCAGTGGATGCCCGAGATCTTTCATGTGCATCCGGTGTCAACCCACAACAGTCAGCCAGGTCGCTAGTACTCCGTACCGTCAATTAGCTTACAAATGAAATCGATGGATTCGTTTGCCAGGCTAGGCGCAAACCGCAGTCATATCCGTAGCTATGGCGAGGATTTGCAACAACGCATGACAGGCGAAGGCGCGATTTCATGTAAGCGGTTTGGCGGAACGGGGTACTAGCATCCATTTTTCTTCGAGGCAAGCCAGCTCACAATCAGTTCAACGATGACCGGGACCGACTGATTGATGTCGACGATCAGGCCATGCTGCGGTAATTCCAGCGTATCCAGTTGGCTCTTTAGTAAATCAGTGCCCATAAAATGCTGCGTACGTTGAGTCAGGCGTTGCCGCAATAGATCATGCTTGCCGATGAGAAACACAAAATTCACCCGGCAGTCCAGGCACAAGATTGCGCGGTAGCGGGCCTTGAGCGCCGAGCAAGCGAGGACTGTCTGATATTCCTGGGCCAGGCAATTTTTGATTTCATCCCGTAGACGGTACAGCCAGGGCTCCCGGTCACTATCATTGAGAGGCTCGTTGCGCTGCATTTTGGCGATGTTCGTGTGCGGATGAAAACTGTCTCCTTCAATGAAGCGCCAGCCCAGACGTTTGGCCAAGGCCTGTCCTACAGTGGATTTGCCAGAACCTGAAACGCCGCAGAGTATGATGACGCGACCGCGATTGATTGGCTGACGAGAGCATGTTTCGGTTGTCATGATTGCATTATCTGCTAGAGGATGTCATATCTTCGGATCATGTGCATGGATCGGCTCATCCCGGGATTGAACCGTGTGCGGCTATGAAGTGACCCGGTCATGAGGTGTTTGTCGACGCTAGGAGGCTGTCCGAGAATAGCGATCGTAGCGAGGGCGAGGCTGGTTGAGTTGGATTTTTCGATCATTTGAGGCGAATAGTCGTTCTATTTTACGAAAAGGATCATAAAATCCGGCCAATCAGGTTCGTCCGCAGTAGATCAGTCTATTCTCGGGCAGCCTCCTAGCGTGGCTGTGACCCGCCTCATGCCGGCGGCTGACAAATCTGCCGGCGCCAGTGAGCCGAAGATCGTGAGCAATGTGGCCAGCGCGCCAGTCCAGCCGGTTTGATGGCTGGCGCCCAATCCGGAGCCATCCTCGCCATGGAAATACTCATAGAACAACAGATGATCTTGCCAATGCGGATCTGTTTGAAATTTCTCGCTCCCTCCAAAAACCGCTCGTCTTCCCTGCTCATCCGGCAAAAAGATGCGTAATAACCGTTCGGCAATCATTTCGGCGATCTGGAATAGATTTCGTGGGGTGCCTGTTGTGGTCGGGCATTCGATCTGAAAATCATCCCCATAATAAGTGTACAGGGATAAGAGGGCGCGAATGATCAGAATATTGGCGGGGATCCATACAGGTCCTCGCCAATTGGAGTTGCCGCCGAACATATAGGAATCCGATTCACCCGGCTGGTAGCTTACCGTGAACGTTTGATCCTGCCAGTGAAAGTGATAGGGGTGTGCCTGATGATATTTGGAAAGTGATCGTATGCCGTAAGGACTCAGGAATTCTTGTTCGTCCAGCAATCTTGCCAGGACTCTGCGTAATTTTTCCTCATCCAGTATTGCCAGCAAGCGACGACCACCCATGCCGGGCTTAATCGGACAGAAAATATCAGTCGTCAAATGATTCTTATGTCTGACCAACGCCTCGAAACGTGCCGCGACCTGGGGAAGTTTTTGCAAGGCACTCTGTTCGATCACGGTCACGGCACATAAAGGCAGTAACCCGACCAGAGAGCGTATTTTCAGGCGAGTCGAATGGCCATCCGGGAAACGCAGGACATCATAAAAAAAGCCATCATCCTCGTCCCACATATCCCGGTGTTCGCTGCCGATATCGTGCATGGCCGCAGCGATTGCCAGAAAATGATCCAGATAAGTGATTACCTTGTGCTCGTAGTCCAAATCATGCAGACTCAGTTCCAACGCGATTTGCAGCATATTCTGTGCATACAGGGTCATCCAGGCAGTGCCGTCGGACTGCTCCAGGTGCCCACCGGTAGGCAGCGCATGGCTGCGATCGAATACACCGATATTGTCCAGACCGAGGAATCCACCCTGATAAACATTTCCGTCCGGTCCCTTGCGCGTTTCCCACCAGTGAAAGTTGCGTTCCAGGCCGGCAAAAGCGGTTTTCAGGAAGGCGAGATCGCCCTGGCCATGGGACTCGCGATCGATTTGATATACGGCATATGTCGCCCAGGCATGGACGGGCGGATTGACGTCACTAAAATTCCATTCGTAAGCTGGCATCTGTCCACTTGGGTGCAAGTAGCGTTCCTCCAGAAACAAACTCAGCTGGTGCTTGGCGAAAACCGGATCCACCATGGCCAGCGGGAGCGTATGGAAGGCCGTGTCCCAGACCGCGTACCAGGGATATTCCCATTTGTCGGGCATGGAAATGATATCCCGGTTCTTCATATGTCCCCAGTCGGCGTTGCGGGTAGCCTGACCGTGATGCTCATCCAGCCAGCGTCCGACATCGAATTCATAGTATTGCTTGGTCCATAGCATGCCCGCCAGCATTTGTCGCAGCAGGCGCTGTTTTTCGGTGTCAAGCTTGCCGCCAGACAGCTGTTGATAAAAAAGATCGGCCTGCTGTCGCCGTAGATCGAAAACCATTTCAAAATCAGTAAAGGCGGTGCTTGATTCAATGCTACCCGCCCGGACCAAGCGCAACCTGATGACGCGTGTTTCCCCTGCTGCAATGAGCAGGCCATAATCAGCCGCCATCTTAGTGCCGCAACCGTCGGCATTCACAGCGGTCCTATTGCCATGCAGGACATACTCATTGATTCCGTCTTTAACATAGGGACCATTATTTGTGCCAGCAAACAGGCGCTGGGCATTGGTTTCATTATCAGTGAACAACAGGCCGGGATTGTCCGCGCAGAACAACTGGTAATCGCCCAACTGGTGATGGCTGGCAAGTACGATTGAATCGCCGTCTTCGCTCTGGCATTGGTTGAGCACCGGTTTGGCTGCATCCGGCTCCCATGACCAGGTATTGCGAAACCAGAGTGTCGGCAATACGCGCAGCTGCGCTTCTTCCGGACCCCGATTGATCACGCTGATTTGAATCAGAATATCCTCTGGGTCCGCTTTGGCATATTCCACAAAAATATCGAAGTAACGATTCTCTGCAAAAACGCCGGTATCCAATAACTCATATTCCGGCTGGTGTTTGGAGCGCTGGTTGTTGGTGGTGACCAGGTCTTCGTAGGGAAAGGGGGCTTGCGGATATTTGTAGAGGTATTTGAGGTAGCTGTGGGTAGGGGTTGCATCCAGGTAGAAGTAGTATTCCTTGACATCCTCGCCATGGTTGCCTTGTGTGCCGGTCAAGCCGAACAGGCGTTCTTTCAATACCGGGTCACGTCCGTTCCAGAGGGCAAGCGCGAAGCAGAGCTGCTGTCGATCATCGCTGATCCCGGCCAGCCCATCCTCGCCCCAGCGGTACGCGCGAGCAGTCGATTGGAAATGCGGAAAATACTGCCAGGCTTCTCCATCTGGGCTATAGTCCTCACGGACGGTGCCCCATTGCCGTTCGCTCAGATAAGGCCCCCATTTTTTCCAGGGCACATTGTCTTGATTGCATTGCCTGAGACGCTGGAATTCATTCGTCATGTCATGGCTCCTCACGTGCCGGAATGGTCAGTCTTGTAGTCTGGCGCTGCCAAAGCAGACGCCAGCCAGGGAGCGGCAACGCGGGCTGGTAGGCGGCTGGTGGCGTATCGTTGTTAGCGATTCTCGCTTGAGCGTATCAAAATTTTACTGCGAACGCAAAAAGGTAAAGTTGTGTCAGTATTTGTTGCAATCCAAACCGGGCTGGCGCAAGGTGCCAGCAGGTGATCGAATCATGCTTTGAGGGAGATTTGTTTATGTGCCGATATCTGCATGTTGTATTAATCCTGTTGCTGAGTGGTTGTCTGGGTTACCCCGAAGGGGTGCGCCCGGTGGATGAGTTTGAATTGGATCGATATTTGGGCAAGTGGTATGAAATCGCCCGTCTTGATCATTCTTTTGAACGCGGACTTGATAACGTGACGGCGGAATATTCCCTGCATCATGATGGCGGTGTCCGGGTGATCAATCGTGGCTATTCAGTCAGCGAAAACGAATGGAAGGAAGCCGAGGGCAGAGCTTATTTTGTCAGGAATCCGGAAGAGGGCTATTTGAGAGTGTCTTTCTGGGGCCCGTTTTATGGATCCTACGTGGTGTTCGCACTGGACAAGCAGTATTATCAATACGCTTTCGTCACGGGGCCGGACACTTCTTATCTATGGTTGCTGGCAAGATCGCCGCAGATTGACAGGGCAATCATCGAGCAATTTATCACCCAGGCGAATGCGCTGGGTTTCGACACGACCGGTTTGATTTTTGTGGACCATGCCGAGCCCATTGGGATGTGAACAAGCGCACGCATTTTCAGCTGGTGCTGTTTCGCTGCTTGTATTGCAGGGAAATAGTCTGCCGTTGAATGGATGCCGGCCAGCTGAGTGTCAATTTGACCGCCTGCATGATTTTTTCGAATCCTCCCTCCGATTGGGAAACGGTGAAATGCGGGCGTGCCAGGAGTCGTACCGCATGCGATGTGGTCAGCGTCAGGTCGCCCTGCAGGGTGTCGTCCTCAAGGGTGATGACGGTCAGCGCGGCCAGTTCGAGTGGCTGCCCGAAGCCAGAAAGTATGGTTTCATGCTGACGATAGCGTCCAGCTGGGCCGTCGCAGCTGGGCATGGCCAGATTGATTTCTGTGTGCATCATCGCTCCGTTCGTGTCGCCGGCCAGGTCGTACTGCACGATCAGCTGATGGTCAGCGATCCGGATCTGTTTGTTGACTGAAATTTGGCCGGATGCAGTCTGAAAAATGACTTCACCGCTGTCAGAGGGTTGGTGCTGATAACTCGTCAACAAGCTGTCATTCAGCCGGTCGATAAACAGAAATTGTGGGTGGGGGTCAGGCTCCAGGTCGACGGGGTGAATTTCGTGTTTGAAACTGATGCGATCATGCGCCGAAGCAATACCGGTATCGTGATGGGTCGAGTTTTGTTGGGCGTTCAGCTGAATCTTGCGATGGTAATGCTCGGGCTGGCAAGTAAGGGTATCGGCAAAGTTATGCTTGAGCGGATAGGCATCGAGTTCACAAATACTGGCGCTGCCGTCAAGTTTCAATACGGCTTGCAGGGTGGTGTTGTGCAGATAAATTTCTTCCACGCCATCCAGATCGGTATCCTCGGTGAACAGGGGAGGGCGTGGTGAGCAGTCATCCAGCAAGGCTTCCAGTTCGATCAAATTATTGTAGATTGCGCGCCGCAGATGAGGCAGGTAGAGGCCACCGAACAGGCCATGCCAGTAGGCGTCGTTGGCTTGGGAGGCATATAAGCATTGCTGCATGCTTTCCATGCGCTGTTTTGTCGGCAATTTGGCAAAACGGGCGGAAAGCCCCAGCATGCGCTTATGCATCCAGTTGGATTCCGGATAGCGCGAAAAAAAATTCTTCCAGATGCCGCCGCGTATAAAGGGTTTGTTCTGCTCGTACCATCCTTCCGCTTTGGCCTGCTGCACGAGGTCGGCATAGATATGGGCCGGTGCGGCGGGCAGCGTCCATTCACTCATTTCGATATAGGACGTGGTGGGGAGATAAATGATCCCACGGGTCTTTTCGCTGGCGTGATAATCCCGATAGTGCTGGGGCGTAATATAGGGGGAAGCGAGCACGCCTTGAATGAATTGTTCCAGCCAGCCCTGTTCATAGACCCATTGATAGGTTTCCGGCCAGATGCCAAATTTCTCGATATCGTCGAAATAAACGGCTGCGGGTTGTTGTCCGCTTGGCAGATGATCTGCCAGGGATTCGATATAGCTGACCGCATCTGGCGCGGGAGAAAACGGCAGTTTGTAACGTAACGCCTCGGAAATGGGAAAGAGGTCAAGTCTGCGGCGATTTTCCTCAGTGGTGAAGTAACCGGAGAGTTCTGTTTTATCCTTGCCGGCACAGATGAAGTGATAGTCATCGACGATCACATAGCGGATGCCGCAATCGGCCAGTGCAGGGATGACGGTGGATTCCCAAACCCGCTCGGTCAGCCAGGCGCCCTGTGGCCGTTGCCCCAGTTTTTTCTTGAGCTTGGCCGAGAAGGTTCTGATTTGCCCGATACGATCCCGATCGGGAATTACAGCAAGTACCGGTTCGGTTTCGCCCGCACCGAAGAGTTCGATTTGTCCGCGTGCGACCATGTCCTGTAGCAAGGCCATATCCTGCGGGAAGTGATCGAAAAGAAAATCGAGCAACCAGCCCGAGAAATGGACCGCAAAGCGGAACTCCGGGTAGCGGTACAAGGTTTGCAAGAAAGGTTTGTAGCAGCGTTCATGCGCGTCCATGACGACTTCGGGAAAATTGCCAATCGGCTGGTGTGCGTGGACGCCAAAAAGCAAAGAGACGGATGGGGGCATGGAAGGATCCCTGTGGCTAGGCTATTAATCTAAGGTGCCTCTAAAAATCCATATTTCGTCACAATACGTCGTTGTTCTCAAAAAATGTCTCCTTACACATCTATCATATGCTGCGTCAACATTTTTTGTTCTCGCCACGTCTTGTTTAAAACGCTGAATTTTTACAGGTACCCTCTAATCGTTTCTGCTGCTTGGGTGGATCTTGATCAGTCGTCGTTATGGTCCGCTTCAGGAAGCACGCCGCATGGCGCCACTGTCACTGTCCGAAAGACCGCCATGGCTGATCGGTTCCAGCACGGTAACCGGTGCCGGGATTTTTAACAAGCGATAAAGATTGGCGAGATTGGTGCGGAACAGCCGATCAAAGCTTTCGACAGCCTGGGTCGAATTGTAGTCACCAAACCACCAGAACCAGTCGGAGCTCTCACAGGAGGCGAGTTGCCGTTGTGCGGCTGCCTTTTCTGTCCCGGTCAAACGCGGGCTCTGCAAGACGAGATCATAGCTTTGCTTGGCCGCGCAGAGTAATTCCCAGGCGAGATTCTTGTCAGGGTCGCCAATCCAGGTGGAGAAACTGCCATATACCCAACTGCCGGCAGCCACGGCAGGCAACGGCTTGATGGCAGACCGTGACTGCGAGAGCTTCGCTATGTAGTCCTGAAAGGTTGTGGTCTGGATATGCGGGTGTTTTTCGAGCAGTTCGTAAAGATCATTTAGGAAATAGTAACCGTTATAGGGATAGAACTCCCAGGCATTTTCGCCGTCAAGGATGACGCTCACAACCGGGCTGGTGTTGCCGGAGGAAGGGTGACTGTGGTGGACATCATGCCGAATCTGTTCAAGCCGCTGAACAAAATTCTCGGCGGCATCCCGTCCGAACCATTTTGAATATTCGAATCCGATCATGTCGGATAATTGATCGTCCCGGAAAAAGCACAGGGTGCTGCCATGCTCGGCCTGGAAACTATAGGGGTGGTAAAGATAGCCGCTACGAGCGGGCAGTGGTTGGTCCGGAAAGGATTTGCGCAGGCTGTTGGCCAGCACCCCTTCGCCGCTGGCGCACCATTGACAATCATTTTCGATCAAGATGTTCAGGAACGGTTCGGAGATTGCGCCCTCTGCGGGCCATATGCCGGCTGGTTGGATGCCAAAGCGTTGGGTATGGCTGTCCTTGGCCGATTTTAAATGAAAAGATACGCGTTCCCGGCCACCGGGATAGCTGGCATGAGGCGGGAGGACGGCTCCTGGCAGACTGTCGCGTGCAGACGTGAAATCAATCAGCAACGGGGCAAGCGGATGATAATGAGGTGTGGTGGAAAGCTCTATCTGCCCGGATTGCGCCAGCTTGCGATAGCGAGGAATGAGATCCTGGATCAATTCGCCAATCAGGTTGAACAAACGCAACCGGTCGTCATGACTGAACAATTTCCCTTGTGACATCAGCTGTACGATACAGGCATTTTCCCGGCGCACACTTTCTCCTGTCCATGCCAGGTGGTACCAAACCAGTAGGTCGGCCAGGTATTGTCCCGAAGCATACAACAGTGTCTTGTCACCAAGCTGTTGCAGGTTGTCGTACAGGTTGCGCAGGTGCTGGTATGCCGGGTATGGCTTGAGCATGGTCTCGTGATTGCTCAGGAAACAGCTTTCCAGAATCAGGGTGCGCTCGGACAACGAGATCCGGTCAAGATCAGGTGCTGCGAGCAGGCGCAGCAGTGGATCGCGAATCTTGCCGTGAGTGAATTGATCGGCATAATCTTCCAGCTGGTCCAGCAGGATGGGCACAAAATTGATGCCCAGTCTGATGTCCGGGTGCATTTCCAGATGATACGCCATGTCGGTGTAATCTTTGATTGCGTGCAGATAGACCCAGGGCAATACAAACTCACCGGTTTCACTGTCACGGTAATCGGGTTGATGCATATGCCACAGCAGGACAAGATCGAGTTTAGGGATATGATGTATCATGGTTTATCCGCCTAAGTCTGTAAAAGTATGTTGCATGCAGCAGGGGAAGGATACAATCCATGCGAGCAACGTAAAATCGAATCAATAGATTAAGAGCGTTAAGCGCGAGTTCTGGTTCCTGTTTTATGCCTGGCTGGCCGCAAATGACCTGCCAGGAGGCTGTCCGAGAATAGCGATCGTAGCGAGGGCGAGGCTGATTGAGTTGGATTTTTCGATCATTTGAGGCGAATAGTTGTTCTATTTAACGAAAAGGATCGTAAAATCCGGCCAATCAGGCTCGTCCGCAGTAGATCAGTCTATTCTCGGACAGCCTCCTAGTTCATCAGCTTTAGCGAATCTGGTGAATGCGCTGCCCCAGCATTTCTGGCGTGATCAGTGTGACGCCATTCTCGGTGACATAAAATCGTTTTTGATCTTCTTCGCGATCAAATCCGACTCTCAGCCCCTCAGGGATAATACAGCTTTTCTCGATAATGACTCGCTTGAGATAGGCATGCCGGCCTATATCGACATTGGGCAGGATGACCGAATCCTCGATGGTGCCAAAACTGCGAACCTGGACATTGGAAAACAGGAGGGAGCGGCGCACGGTTGCACCACTGATGATACATCCGCCCGATACCATCGAATCGAGCGCTTGGCCGCGCCTGTCGTCGTCGTCGAACACAGACTTGGCGGGGGGCAGTTGTTCCTGATGGGTCCAAATCGGCCAGTCCTCATCGTATAAATTCAGATCCGGCGTGATGGTGGTGAGGTCGATATTTGCTTCCCAGTAGGCATCGACCGTGCCGACATCCCGCCAGTAAGGCGTGCCTGATGCCATGTTGACGCAACTGTTCTGGAAGCGATGAGCATAAACATTGGCATTTTTTATCAGGCTGGGAATCAGATCCTTGCCGAAATCATGCGATGAATATTCGAGATCATGGTCGAGTATCAGCTGTTCGTATAAAAACTTCGCATTGAAGACGTAAATGCCCATGCTGACCAGTGCCAGGTCGGGTTGTCCGGGGATCGAAGGGGGGTGCTCTGGTTTTTCGGTGAAGGCGGTGACACGCCAATTGTCATCGACAGCCATGACCCCGAAGGCGCTCGCTTCACTGACGGGAATTTCCACGCAGGCAACAGTCAAATCCGCTCGCTTCTCGACATGCTCGGCCAACAGCCGGCCGTAATCCATCTTATAAATATGGTCCCCGCCCAGAATCAGCACGTAGTCAGAATTGTGGCTGCGCAGAATGTCGAGATTCTGGAAAACCGCATCGGCGGTGCCCTGGTACCAGGTTTCTTCAGTGCGTTGCTGGGCGGGTAACAGCTCGACAAATTCCTTGAACCGGCCATCCAGAAAACTCCAGCCCCGTTGTATATGGCGGATCAGGCTTTGTGCCTTGTACTGGGTCACGACGCCGATACGGCGAACACCTGAATTGACGCAGTTGGACAGGGCAAAGTCGATAATACGAAACTTTCCGCCAAACGGTACTGCCGGCTTGGCGCGCCAGTCGGTTAGATGTTTGAGACGTGTTCCCCGCCCACCCGCCAGAATCAACGCAAGGGTATTGCGGGTGATGGCGCTGACGAAACGTGGATAATAATTGGCTTGGGGGCTTTGCTGGGTGTCCATGGTCTCCTCGCTGGGTTGCGATCACGCACAGCGTGATACCGTATATTCGAATCACTGCGCTTCATCTTACTTGATCTTAATAATCATTGCCAGCCGTCCGCGCGCGTTATAATCTACGGTATGCAAACAGAATCTACATTACCGATGCAATCGGCCGAAACGGGTGATCCCCTGCAAACATTGTTGCTGACCGCGTGCCTGCATAATCCCTGTGCCTATCTGGGGATGCACCATAGTCCGCATGGCAAGCTGGTCAGGGTGTTCCAGCCCCATAAGTCGCGGGTCTGGGTTCAAACTTCTCTTGGTTTTGAGCTGATGCAGTGTGTGCACCCGGCGGGGATTTTCGAATGGGAAGGCGAGCATCTTGCCCGGCCCTACTTGCTGCGCCTGGAGGATGCGGAAACCCGGACGATCGATGAGTGCCACGATCCCTACGCCTTTCCCATGCAGATTTCCGGCCATGACTTATATTTGTTCAATGAGGGGCGTCTTTACCAGGCTTATCGCATGCTGGGGGCGCACCGGGTAAAAAATCATGGCGTGACCGGTATCCGTTTTGCTGTCTGGGCGCCCAATGCTGAACGGGTAAGTGTCGTGGGGGATTTCTGTCGTTGGGACGGGCGTGTCTATCCGATGTCGATCCATCCGGACAGCGGGGTATGGGAGTTGTTCATTCCAGATTTACCCGCAGGCATGTTGTACAAATATGAAATCCGCAACCGGACAAGCGGTGCGATCATGCTCAAAACCGATCCGTATGCGAGCTGGCATGAGTTGCGGCCCAACAATGCGGCATATACACCGAACGAAGGCCGTTTTGACTGGCAGGATGACGACTGGATGACGCGGCGCAGGGAGGCGTGGGACTGGCTGCATGCCCCGATGAATATTTATGAAATGCATGCGGGTTCGTGGCAACGGCATCCCGATGGCAGTTTCTTGTCCTACCGTGAACTGGCCGATCAATTGATTCCTTATTTGTCAGACATGGGCTATTCGCATGTCGAGTTACTGCCGATATCGGAACATCCGCTGGATGAATCCTGGGGATACCAGACAACCGGCTACTTTGCCGTAACGAGCCGCTTTGGCCGGCCCGAGGATTTCATGTATTTTGTGGATGCCTGTCATCGGATGGGCATTGGCGTGATTCTCGATTGGGTGCCCGCGCATTTTCCCCGTGACAGCTTCTCGCTGGCACGTTTTGATGGCACTGCCTTATACGAGCATGAAGATCCGCGCCTGGGCTATCACCATGATTGGGGAACATATATCTTCAATTACGGGCGCAATGAGGTCAAATCGTTTTTGCTGTCCAGCGCGCATTACTGGCTGACGATGTTTCATCTTGATGGTTTGCGCGTCGATGCGGTCGCTTCGATGCTTTATCTGGATTATTCGCGTCAGGAGGGGGAATGGCTGCCCAACCGCTTCGGGGGGCGAGAGAATCTCGAGGCGATCGAATTTTTGCGGGAATTGAACACCATGGTGCACGGGGAATTCCCGGGCGCGTTGACGCTTGCCGAAGAGTCTACGTCTTGGCCGGCGGTATCGCGTCCTGCCTATCTGGGAGGATTGGGCTTTTCCATGAAATGGAACATGGGTTGGATGAACGATACATTAAGCTATATGCAGCATGATCCCGTGCACCGGCATTATCATCACAACGAGCTGACTTTCAACCAGCTCTATACTTATACCGAAAACTTTGTTCTGCCGCTTTCGCATGATGAGGTCGTGCATGGCAAAAGATCGCTCTTGGACAAAATGCCTGGTGATGCCTGGCAGAAGTTCGCCAATCTGCGTCTGTTATTCGCTTATCAGATGACCTGTCCGGGCAAGAAAATCAATTTTATGGGTAATGAATTCGCGCAAGGCAGGGAATGGGGCGTCGGCCAGCCGCTTGATTGGTATTTGCTGGAACGTGCGCAACACCGTGGCATGCAGATGCTGTCGCGCGATCTGAATCATCTATATCTAACCATGCCGGCGCTGCATGAACTGGATTTCTTTCCAGAGGGCTTTAGCTGGATCGATTGTCATGATGCCGAGCAATCGGTCATCAGCTATCTGCGCCGGGCGCGGGATGGATCATTTGTGCTGATTGCCCTGAATTTCACACCATTGCCTCGTATGGATTACCGCGTGGGTGTGCCGGAAGCAGGTCGGTATCGCGAGCTATTCAACAGTGATTCCACTTATTATGGTGGCAGTAATGTCGGCAATGGTGGCAATATCGAGACCACTGGCAAACCCTGGTCGGGGCAGAATGACTCAATCGTCGTGACCCTGCCGCCATTGGCGGGTATTATCCTGTCGCGCGCCAATTGAGCGCGACAGGAAACTTCATCAATTGAGCTTATGGCCCCACAGCATGGCCAGGAATTGCCCGTGTATTTCCTTGGAGATATCACGAAATACCTGAAAGCGGGCATGTTGCTGTGGCAGTGTGGGGTCCATTTCTATTGCCCAGAGCGGTGCCGTGCTGGTTGGCAGGCTGGAATAACGGATATCTACCAGCAAATTATGGTTTTCTTGCTGCAGCGCGACAAATCCATCGGAAAAAGTAGTAAAGCGTGCAATATCGTTGGCCAGCACAGATTCTTCAGGTAACTGGCGTGAATATTGCATCAAGTTGAATTTCTCGATGGATTCCCCGGAATAAACCTTGGGTTCGGATAGTAACCCGACACGAATTGCATCCACATAAAACCGGTTATTGCTTTCGTAGACCGAGCGCCACAGCAGTAAATTTGCGAGCGTGGGTTTGACCAGCAGACGTTCGACATCATGACCGCGTGCCTGCGCCAGGGCCAACGCCTCAGTCTCTGCCCGCTGCAGCTGTGTCCAGCCAAGCAGCAAATAAAGCGAAGCAATAGCCAGTCCAATACCGGCAAATCTGGCGGCACGATGCTTGAATGCATAAACTGTCGCGATCAGCAAAACCAGTGTGAAGACCGGGTCGATCACCGATATGATGTTGAATGCAAGACGTGTCTCGCTCAGCGGCCATAATAGGTGGGTGCCGTAGCTGGTCAATGCATCCAGCACGCCGCTCAGACTGTAGCCCAGGAGGGCGAATAGATATAGCCGGGAAAAGGCCATGTGTTTGCGCACGAATGGCCACAGCAGGATCGCCGCTATGCATGCCCCAAGCGGAACAAAAAACAGGGAATGTGTGAAGTGGCGATGAAACTCGATATTCAGCAAAGGATCATTGGTTGACTGAATTAGGATATCTGCATCTGCGATCAATCCTGCGAAAAAACCAACGCCGGTCGCCAGGCGTGCTTCATGCGCATGCGCGCGCGTCTGAGCCAGACTGGCCCCCAGTAGCCCTTGAGTGAGTAGATCCATGTCCTTGAAATCAGTTAACCCGGAAGTTCTTGAACTGCCAGGGGTCGGTTAGATCAATATCCTCCTGAAACAATGCCTGTCTGTCCTGGAGGGGCGTCCAGTCGCTGTACTGTCTAACCATCTCGCCCAGATAAAGGTTTGCAATCTCCAATACGCGTTCGAAAGACATTTCATCTGGTTCAACAATGCCTGCATGGGGATTCTCAAGCGCCCACACCATCCCACCCAGAACCCCCGCAGCAACTTGCAGGCTGGTGGCGTTATTGTAGGGCGCCAGCTGACGAGCTTCCTCGATCGACAGCATCGAGCCGTACCAGTAGACCCCCTTGGGATGTCCCATCAGCGCCATGCCCAGTGCATCCGTTCCGAATTCAATGTCATCCATCAGCAGGCGTGTATGGGACTGCAACTTGAAATTTCTGCCGCTGAGCTCATGAATCGACAGCACGGTTGCATCAGTCGGATGATAAGCATAATAGACTGTCGGACGATAGCGAAGTTCGCCATCCTGTTTGAGCGTGAAATAATCGGCAATTGATATTGATTCGGAGTGAGTGATCAGAAAACCCTGGTAGGCACCGGTCAGAGGCGTCCAGCCCCGTACCTGGGTGCGCATGCCGGGGCGTTGCAGATAGATGGCGGCATCGCAGCCAGAATCATGGTGTCTGGCATCGGCCGGTAAACGTTTTTCATGGCTTCCCCAGCCCAATTCTGCGGGTTGGAGGCCTTCCCCCACAAAGCCGTCAATTGACCAGGTATTAACGAATTCATCGATGCGTTTAAATGGCTTGGCGGTTTGTGTATCGCGTTCAGCGCATTGGATCACCTTGATATCCAGATTGCGTGCGAGCGCTGCCCACTCGTTCCGGGTTTGAGGCGTGGCGATATCGTGACCCGTATCGCGCGCGATGTTCAGCAGGGCCTGCTTCACCCAGTGAGAGACCAGGCCAGGGTTGGCGCCGTGAGAGAGCACTGCGGTCGGGCCATCGCCGAGTTGTTTGCGAAGCGCCAAAGCCTGCTCGCGCAAGCCGTAGTTGGAGCGCTCCGATGGCGATAGCCGGGCGTCCGTATAACCTCCCTGCCAGGGCTCTGTGCAGGCATCCAGATAGAGTGCCTCGCGCGCATGACAGAATTCCACTAGCGCGAGACTGGAGACATTGACGGAAAGATTAAGCAGGAAATCGCCGGCGCCCAGGATTGGATCCAGCACCTCCCGGTAATTCGCCGGTGTGAGCGGGCAAACCTTGAATGCAACCTGTGCCTGGTCCGCCTGCGCATGCCCGGAATCATCTCCGCTGATGATTAAAATCTGGCTGGGTGAAATATCTAAATGTCTGAGCAGCAACGGCAGGGAACCTTGTCCCACGCTGCCAAAACCGACCAATACAAGTTTTCCTTTAAAACCGGCAAATTTTTCATATCTAATCATTTATATAATATCTTTTATCAATAATTTTGTTCTTAATCTATAATGCGGCGTAATGATGCTGCCAGGATGACATTGAAAAACACAAAAATTCAGACATCTCGCGGCAGCGCTTGATCAAAATAGGTATGGATTTTATAGACTAATAATTTAACGGGCAAACCAACATGGAATTCTACGAATCCGAGCACACCAAGTTCATGCGTGAGCTGTTCACTAAAAGACCTGAACTGATCGAAAAGCAGAAGGAAGCGCGTGCGCTCTGGTGGGACAAGCAGGTTGACAGAGAAGCCTTGAAACGTTTCAAGGAAAACAAGGTGCCGCAGAAAGGCTATGTCTATTTTTCATGGCCTGGCAAAGAGGGTGAACAATAGTTTTGATGCTCGAAGCAGCAAAGTGTTATCGATGGGTGCAGCCTGGCGATTCCCAGGATTTTTTTCAGTTTTGCCCGGGATATTTCTCTGAATGGCATGCTATCCCGGGCGTATTAACGTGATGCAAGTGGCATGGTTTGCGCAGGCAGCGCTGGTGACAGGCGATCAACTGCGCCCGGCGCGCGGATGACTGCAATCACATTGCAAGGATAGACTTCTTTGGAAGATATTCCGTTATACCTCCTGCTTATCGCGCTGGTGCTTTTGCTGATTGTTTCTGGCTTTTTTTCATTGTCGGAAACCAGCATGATGGCGATCAATCGCTATCGGCTCAGGCATCTGGCCAAACAAGGCCATCGCGGCGCTCAGCTGACTACGAAGCTGCTGGCGAATCCGGATCGATTGCTGGGTGTCATTCTGCTTGGCAATAATCTACTGAATACTGCCGCGGCGACCCTGGTCGCCGCGATTGTGTCCATCTTCTTCGCCCATGATGAGCTGGCATTACTGCTCGGCAGTATTGCCGTGACACTGGCGATACTGATATTCAGCGAGATTACGCCCAAGGTTATCGCAGCCGCTTATCCGGAGCGGATTGCGCTGGCAGTCAGCTATATCCTGACCCCTCTGCTGAAAGTTTTCTATCCCGTTGTCTGGTTCGTCAACTTGTTTGTGCAGATGCTGTTGGTTGCGCTGCGCCTTAAACCCTCGCAGCAGGTGACGCATCAACTGAGCATGGAAGAGCTCAAGACGCTGGTGCTGGAGGCCGGCCATCTCATTCAGAAAAAGCATCAAAGTGTGCTGGCAAACCTCATCGATCTCGAGTCGGTCACGGTCGAGGATGTCATGGTTCCCAGAAATCAGATCGAAGCGATTGACCTCGAAGCGGATGAAGAAGTGATCCGTGGACAATTATTGACCTGTCATCACACCAGATTCCCGGTTTATCGGGGACGGCTCGACAATGTGGTTGGAATCGTACATGTACGCAAGGTGCTCAACCAGTTGCGAGAGGAAAAAATTACCGCCGAGATGCTGGAAGCGGTCATGCAGTCGCCATATTTTATTCCTGCAGGCACGCCCTTGTTTTCTCAAATACAATTGTTCCAGGAAAATCACAGGCGGATCGGCCTGGTCGTCGATGAGTATGGCGAATGGCTGGGACTGGTAACGCTGGAGGATATTCTCGAGGAAGTCATTGGCGAATTTACGACGCATGCGCCCTCTCAATCGAGTTCATTCAAACAACAGCCGGATGGTAGTATAATAGTCGAAGGCGGCACGTTGTTGCGGGACTTGAATCGCAAGCTAGGATTCCAATTGCCGCTCGATGGCCCCAAGACGCTGAATGGATTGATTCTTGAATTCTTCAGGGATATTCCTGAGGCGGGTACGGGTTTGAACATCGAAGGTTATCCGATGGAAATCCTCCAGACCAGCAACCAGGTGGTCAAGATCGTGCGCATTTATCCGGCGGTTTTTCAAAAATCCGAGACGGATCCGCCTGCACATTAGTTGTTGTTATTCAGGGGAAGTGCTGAATGATTCAGTATTCCCTTGTCTCAGAGCGCCCATAGCTCAGTGGATAGAGTACCGCCCTCCGAAGGCGGGGGTCGCACGTTCGAATCGTGCTGGGCGCGCCAGTTTTGGGGTATCACAGACGCTGTGCATAGTGGTATTGCGCGTGCAGGCAAAGTGCCTGTATGCTGTTGAGCGTGCAAGGCCAATTGACCCATACCCATTCTACGAAGTGTACTTTGCTCCTTCCGGAAGATCGGCGCGTGCTATCGCTTCCCGCACCAGCGCACCGATAAGCACAATATATACGTAGTCCAACTAAGAAGCTGTCTGGAAATTTCCATTTAAGCCCATCTCTTCAGCGCCATATCCATGGCGGCGATGCACTGTCACCGAAAAGCATCTGGATGACCGCAGGCCGTTTTGGGCGTCGCTATGTCGGCGATCAAAGTATATACGGCGGTCATTTTTACTGTTCGTGACCGATGCAGCGAAGTAATCCAGTCATACAAGGGTGCGCTTGCGCACCACCCGGCTAGTGTCAAATTACGGGTTGTCGGGAAAAAGTCCGGCTTCGCGATTTTCAGCTTCGTGAATGATGGGCATGTGCCCCGGCAAGCGCCTTGCCGTATGGCGTATCGCGCTTGCCTAGGAGACAGTCCGAGAATAGCGATCGTAGCGAGGACGAAGCTGGCTGAGCGGGATTTTTAGATCATTTGAGGCGAATAGTTGTTCTATTTAACGAAAAGGATCGTAAAATCCGGCCAATCAGGCTCGTCCGCAGTAGATCAGTCTATTCTCGGACAGCCTCCTAGTACTCCGTTCCGCCAATTAGCTTACAAATGAAATCGATGGATTCGCCTGCCAGGCTAGGCGCAAACCGCAGTCATAGCGTAGCTATGGCGAGGATTTGCAACAACGCATGACAGGCGAAGGCGCGATTTCATGTAATCGTTTTGGCGGAACGGAGTACTAGTCAGTTCAGGGCCTATTCTCGATCCGCGTATACCATCCCTCATAGACTTCGTCGGGCCACAAGGATTTTATCCATACCAGGACATCATCGATTTCCTGATCTGTCAGGATGCCGGCCCAGCCAGGCATGCGCCCTTCACCAGGCGGGCCGCCATTCAGAATGAAACGCTTGAGTTCCTCCGTGGAATGATGCCAGGCATGTGCGGTGCCATTGAGCGGCGGTGGGGGATATCTGCCGCTTTCCAGCGGTTTGCGCCAGTCGGGTGTGCCTTCCGCATTCTGGCCATGGCATCCGGCGCAGTTGTTATGGAAAATCGCCTGTCCACGCGCAACTTGGGCTGGATCGAAATCCCGAATGACTTGCTCTTGTGTCACGGATCTGCCCAAGATGCGATCCAGCGCCTCGCTGGTGGGGGCCGCAGTCTGCTGATCCGAGCAGGCCGCGACGTAACACAAGGAAACAAGCAAGGCTGCTCTGGTCAACGCCACTTTATCTGAGCCTCAAGACAGATCCCGATGCATCGCTGTTCGCTGCGCCGCCAGTCTGCGTTTGCCCGTCTGTGCCGTAGCGGCTGTAAATTGTTGCAGCGCTACGTTCGTCGCCTGGTTTGCGGATCAGCAATACGTTGTAAGGATCGTTCCGGCCGGTTTCCATGCCGGGCGAGCCATGCGGCATATCCGGAACGGCTAGCCCGACCGCGCGCGGTTTCTCCCTGAGAAGTCGTTGGATATCGGCTGCCGGCACATGTCCTTCGATGGCATAGCCATTGACTGTCGCGGTGTGGCAAGATCCCAATGAAGGAGAGATGCCAGCCCGTGCACGGGCTTCCTGATTGCCGACGTCATGCGTATTGACAGTGAAGCCATGGTCCCGCAGGTGGTCAACCCACTTTGAACAGCATCCACAAGTCGGGCTTTTATAAACTTCGATGGTTGCCGCTGCAGCCACATGCATGCTGGCACCTGCCAAAGCAATGGCCAGCATGGATTGGGTAAAGAATTGATTCAGTTGTTTGGTCATTTTTTCTCCACTATGATCTTGCCACGCATGCCCTTGAAATGGCCGGGCATCGGACAAGCGAAATCGACGACACCTGCGTGCGTGAACTGCCAGATCAGTTCTTTTTGTTCACCCGGTGCAAGTGTTATTTGATTGGGCTCGTTGTGTTCCATATGCGCATGCAACCGCATCATTTTTGCATGCTCCCTGAGATGTTGCATAGTATCTATCATCATTTCATGTTTTTTTTCTCCGGTATTTCTGACGATGAACCGGACGGTATCGTCCTGCCTGACAGTAATCTCGGATGGTGAGAAGCGGTTTTCATAGGCCTCGATCTCAATGGTTCGCGTCACGTTTTCAAGGACGCCTGGTTTGCCTATCGCTGCGTTGTTATAATGTTGTACGGCAGCATAAGTCATGGCTGAACCCAGGCAAAGGATCGAGAAGGATACAATTAGAGACTTTTTCATACAACCCTCCCTTGGATAGAGCACAAAGCCTGCTACTGCCTCTTGATTTGATAGCAAGATTGTTCGAATGTTCCTTTCCGTGAATAGGGTTCACCGGATTTTTTGCATGTGCTGCACGTTTACGTATAACAGGAATCGATAAGGTCATGGAAGTCCTTTCTAAAAAATCGGCATATAACACTAACAAGCTACACAAGCGGCTCCGACGCCTTGTGGGGACGGCTATCGCCGATTTCAACATGATTGAAGAGGGGGATCGAGTCATGGTGTGTCTGTCTGGCGGGAAAGACAGTTATGTGCTGCTCGATATCCTGCGCAACCTTCAGGTGCATGCGCCGCTCGATTTCGAGTTGATTGCGGTCAATCTCGACCAGAAACAACCGGGTTTCCCGGAACATGTGTTGCCAGATTATCTGACGAAAATAGGTATGCCTTTCCGCATCGTGGAGCAGGATACCTATAGCGTAGTCAAGCGCGTGATTGCGGAAGGAAAAACGACCTGCAGTCTTTGTTCTCGCCTGCGCAGGGGAGTGTTATACCGGGTTGCGGGTGAACTGGGCGCAACCAAGATTGCCCTTGGTCATCATCGAGATGATATTCTGGAAACTTTCTTTCTCAACATGTTCTATGGCGGCAAGCTCAAAGCCATGCCCCCCAAGCTTGTCAGCGACGATGGCCGTCATATCGTGATCCGGCCGCTGGCCTATTGCAGGGAGAAGGACGTCGCCGCCTATGCTGCCAGCGCTCAATTTCCAATCATACCTTGCAATTTATGCGGGTCTCAAAAGAATCTGCAGCGCCAGGCCATCAAGGAGATGATGCAGCAATGGGACAAGAAGTTTCCTGGCCGGCTGGAAACAATGTTTACTGCCTTGCAGAATGTTCAGCTTTCGCATCTGGCGGATCGTCAGCATTACGACTTTGCCGGGTTGACACCGCATGGTGTGGCTATTGAGGATGGTGACAAAGCGTTCGACGATGAGCCGCTGGGCTGGCCGGCCATGCCGGATGAGGATGGCCATCTAGTACTCCGTTCCGCCAAACCGCTTACATGAAATCGCGCCTTCGCCTGTCATGCGTTGTTGCAAATCCTCGCCATAGCTACGGCTATGACTGCGGTTTGCGCCTAGCCTGGCAGGCGAATCCATCGATTTCATTTGTAAGCTAATTGACGGAACGGAGTACTAGCCACGGGATAGGCAGGCTGCTGTCAGGCCGTATCGGGTCTTCTGGCTGGAGCATGCCGTCTGTTTTTAAGCTCGAGCCCGCAAAACGCTCTCGGAACGGCTTGCGGGTAACGGGCATCTTCTCCCGCAAGACCTCTCACTTGATCCCGGCTTCATGCGCTTGCTGGTCGGCATGGTAGCTGGAGCGCACCATCGGCCCGCAGGCGGCATGACTGAATCCAAGATTGAGGGCGATACGTTCAAAGCTCTTGAAATCTTCCGGTGTGACAAAGCGGACAACGGGCAAGTGGCCAGTGCTGGGTTGTAGGTACTGCCCGACGGTCAGCATGTCGACTTGATGGGCGCGTAAATCGCGCATGACATCGATAATCTCCTCATCGGTTTCACCCAGCCCGAGCATCAGACCGGATTTGGTGGGAATATCCGGAAAGGCGGATTTGAAATCCTTGAGCAATTGCAATGAATGTGCGTAGTCCGCACCTGGCCGGCATTGTTTGTATAGGCGCGGCACCGTTTCCAGATTGTGGTTCATGACATCGGGCGGACAGGCAGATAATTTCTCCAGCGCCACTGCGAGCCGGCCACGGAAATCCGGTACGAGAATTTCAATCCGGGTCTGGGGGGATTGCGCGCGTATTTCGCGAATGCAGTCCGCAAAATGCTGTGCGCCGCCATCTCGTAGGTCGTCGCGATCCACGCTGGTGATTACGACATAGTTGAGTTTCAGTACAGCAATGGAATGTGCCAGATGTTTGGGTTCGTCGGGGTCGGGTGCATGGGGGCGGCCATGGGCAACATCGCAAAAGGGGCAACGCCTGGTGCACAAGTCACCGAGTATCATAAACGTTGCTGTGCCACGTCCGAAGCATTCACCGATGTTGGGGCAGGAGGCTTCCTCGCAGACAGTATGCAGCTTGTTTTCCCGCAGCAGACGTTTGACCTCAAGATACTTCTGACTGTTGGATGACCGCACGCGAATCCAGGCCGGTTTGCGCAGCGGTTGGCCGCTCTGTTGCAAATCGAGTTTGACCGGATTGCGTGCTGTTTTGGCCGCTCCGCGTTGATGAGTTTCAGCTGTCATGAGAAATCAGTTTCCTCTGTTAGGGGTTAGTTAATCGGGCCAGTAATTTCTGGGCCAGTTTCGTGCTTAGCATCTCCGGACTGTCGGATATGCCAAGATCGCTGGTCTGAGTGATGCGTAAACCTGGGTAGCCACAGGGATTGATCGCGGCAAAAGGCGCAAGATCCATCGCGACATTGAGCGCAATACCGTGATAGCAGCAGCCATGCCTTATTTTCAAGCCTAAAGAGGCAATCTTGGCATCATCGACATAGACTCCCGGTGCATCCGTCCGGCCCTGCGCCTCGATACGATAGGCGTGCAGCAAGTCTACCACGGCGCCTTCCATCTTTCTGACCAGCGCCCTGACATTTAATTGCCAGCGGCGCAGGTCTAGCAATAGATAGGCGATTGCTTGACCGGGCCCATGGTAGGTGATTTGCCCGCCCCGGTCTGTCCGGACGAGCGGAATGCCGTTCTGCTGTAGCAGGTGCTCGGGTTTGCCGGCAATGCCTTGCGTATAAACGGACGGGTGTTCCACCAGCCAGATTTCATCAAGCGTCTGTGCTGTCCGCTGTGCCGTAAAATATTGCATGGCCTGCCAGGTGGCAAGATAATCCACATGGCCGAGGGGCTTGATCACGACGGGGAATTGAATGTTCATCGATTCACTTCGGCTTCGGTCATCATGCCGGTCCAGGCGGTTATGGTCTGACATTTGTCCCCTATGATCGGTAATCCGGATGGTGCTGCCTGTGCCCGTACAGCCATGATAATGATCCAAGAAACGCGGGCCTTTCAATGTCCGGAACGGGTTGGCCTAATCGGCAAGGCTTTAATGGTGCGCCTATGAGGCTGTCCGAGAATAGACTGATCTACTGCGGATGAGCCTGATTGGCCGGATTTTACGATCCTTTTCGTTAAATAGAACGACTATTCGCCTCAAATGATCGAAAAATCCAACTCAACCAGCCTCGCCCTCGCTACGATCGCTATTCTCGGACAGCCTCCTAGTACTCCGTTCCGCCAAACCGTTTGCATGAAATCGCGCCTTCGCCTGTCATGCGTTGTTGCAAATCCTCGCCATAGCTACGGCTATGACTGCGGTTTGCGCCTAGCCTGGCAGGCGAATCCATCGATTTCATTTGTAAGCTAATTGACGGTACGGAGTACTAGGTTTTCCGTTTGCCTGCCGGCTACAGCAGCATGACGACCAGTGGATGATCGTGCAGTGCCTGATAGAGCGCGTCCAGTTGCGTGCGTGAAGTGGCGCAAATGATACAGGTCAGGCTCAGATAGGCGCCATTTCTGCTGACCCGCACTTCCACAGTGGTGTCGTCAAAATCCGGTGCATGGGTTTTCACGATGGTCAATATTTCCTGGGTGAACCCCTGGTGTGATTTTCCCATGATTTTTATAGGAAAATTACAAGGGTATTCTATCAAAGAAGGTTCTTCCGTCATGCCGGGCCTGCTCAGGAGAGGGCGGGTTGACCCCGCATCATGGTCGCCTTATAGGCTTGATAATGCTGATTGAGCTGCTGAAATACCGGGCCGGGCCTGGCGTCTCCGACCGGTTCGCCATCCAGCTGGGTGATCGCCAGGATTTCTTTGGTGGAAGAGGTCAGCATGATTTCCTGGGCAGAGCGTAGCTCGGCTTCAGAAATCTCTCTTACGGCATGTGGAATGGCATGAGTCTCGGCCAACTCCAGTACGACATCATAGGTGATGCCAGGCAACATCCGATGGTCTTTGGGCGGGGCCAGCAACACATCATCCTTGACGATAAAAATATTGCTGGCCGCGCCCTCGGTCAGCAGCCCGTCACGCAGCAGAATGGTTTCCATGGTGCGTGCATCGATGGCCAGCTGACGCAGCAGCACATTGGGCAGCAGGGAAATGGCTTTGATGTCGCAGCGGCCCCAGCGATTATCCTGTGCCGTGATGGCTGGTACACCACTCGCGAGCAATGCCTGGGGCGGTGGCGGCAATGGGGTGCTCATGATGAAGACGGTCGGCGGCACGCCCAGCGGAAAGGCATGATCCCGTTTGGCGACACCGCGGGTGATATGCAGATAAAGATATTGGTCTTCGCCTTCATTGTGCGCAATGATGCGTGCGATCAGCTGACTCCACTGTAGTTCGGAATGGGGGTTGTTGAGGCGAATCCCATCCAGGCTATGTTGCAAGCGGGTCAGGTGTTCAGAGAGCCGGAAGGGTTTGCGTGAATAGACGGGGATGACCTCGTAAACACCGTCGCCAAAAATAAAGCCGCGATCCAGGACCGGGATATAAGCCTGTTCGATGGGCAGAAACTTTCCATTGAGATAAATCATAAATGCCAATACGCGTTAATTGAGCCACATCTTCAGGTTGTCCCAGGTTCGTCCAAAGAAACCGGCAGCCTCGACAGCTTCAAGCGCAATCAACGGATAAGAAGCAATTTCCTCGCCATCCAGAACAAATCTGACTGCACCGATTTCTTGTCCTTGACCGATCGGCGCGACAAGCGGCTGCCGGTATTCCATCCTGGCCTTGAGCTTGTCGACCTTGCCCCGCGGGAGTGAGAAATAGATATCCCGGTCGAAGCCCACCTTGAGTTTGTTCTGGGCACCTTTCCAGATCTGGACGTTGGCCACGGTTTGATGTTTCTTGTAAGGGTGGGCAGTATCGAAGAACTGGAAACCATAATTCAGTAAGCGTTGGCTCTCGATGCTGCGGGCATTGGGTGAGGCGGTGCCCATGACAACAGAAATCAGCCGGCGGTGATCCCGCTGGGCGGATGTGATCAGGCAATAGCCCGCGGCTTCGGTCCAGCCGGTTTTCATGCCATCCACGTTGGGATCGGTCCATAGCAACCGGTTCCGGTTGGGCTGGGTAATGCCGTTATAGGTATACTCCTTCAACGAATAGAACGGGTAGAATTCAGGGAAATCCCGGATAATGGCCGATGCAAGCAGTGTCAGGTCATGTGCCGTGCTGTAGTGCTCGGGATGCGTCAATCCGGTCGAGTTGGTGAAATGCGTATTGTGCATTTTCAAGCGCTTCGCTTCCTCGTTCATCATATGCGCGAACATATCTTCCGAGCCTGCGATCATTTCCGCTAGGGCGACACAGGCATCATTGCCGGATTGGACGATCATGCCGTGAATCAGCTCATTGACGGTGACTCGTTTGTTGGGCTCGATGAACATGCGCGACCCGACCATGCGCCAGGATTTCTTCGAGACGGGCACCACCTGCTCAAGCGCTATGCGTTCTTGCTTGATGGCGGAGAATACCACATAGGCGGTCATCAACTTGGTCAGTGAAGCCGGATCCAGCCGTTCGTGCGGGTTATGGCTGGCAAGCACCTGGCCGCTGTGGAAATCGCTCAAAACAAAAGATTTGGCGGCCAGAGATAGCTCGGGCTGTTGCGCAAAGGCCGGCCATGCTGTCAATTGGAAAAGCAGAAAGAAGATGAGTCGTTTCATGAAAATCTGCAAAAATCTCATTATACCTCGCACATCAGGTTTCTTAAACCTGGAAATCTTGGTTGGTGGACGGGCTAGCATGTGCAGTTTTCAAGCCGCATGACAAGCGCAGCCTGGTTGCACAGCTATATCATTCTATTCAGTGGTTGTGCTGCCAGGGATGCGGTAAACATGCCCATGTTCAGCTTAAGGGGTGAAACGTTTTTTTCGGACATTCGGCCGGGCTGGGGCAGTTTCGGTTGGGCCGATGCCTGCGCCATGGCTGATCGTTATGTCCGTCATGCCTTTTCCTTGGCGGGCGCGCGTTTCTTGCCGGCTAGCCAGGAAAAGAACAAGGGCACGAAAATGGGCGCGATGAATGCCGCGAGGATCATCCCACCGAATACCCCGGTGCCCATCGATTGGCGCGCAGCCGAACCCGCACCGGTGGCGATCACCAGCGGGACGACACCCAGAATGAATGCCATCGAGGTCATGACGATAGGCCGGAAACGCAGCCGGGCCGATTGAATGGCGGCCTCAAAGGTCGGCACGCCTTCCATCATTTTTTGCTTGGCAAACTCAACCAGTAATATAGCATTCTTGGCAGCCAAACCAATCAGCGTGACCATCCCAATTTGAAAATAAATGTCGTTCGGCATGTCGCGCAGCAGGACAGCAATCAAGGCGCCAGCGACCGCGAATGGCACGGCCATGATAACCGCCAGCGGCAATGCCCAAGTTTCGTATTGGGCCGCAAGAATCAAGAATACCATCACAATGGCAAGGCTGAAAGCGAGCACAGCGGCCGCGCCTGTTTGCTTTTCCTGGAATGCCTTGCCGGTCCAGGCCAGTTGGTAGCCGCTCGGGAGAAATTCGGCGGCGAGCGCTTCGACCCGTTCGATCACTTCGCCCGAGCTTGCGCCGGGAATACCTTCACCCAGTATCTTCGCCGACAGCAAGCCATTGAAACGTTCTAACTGCTCTGCGCCAATGATATGGTGTACCTTGCTGATTGCGGATAACGGCACCATGGCACCGGATGCCGCGCGGACATAAGCGTTACCCAGATCTTCCGGTTTCATGCGGTAGGGCGCATCAGCCTGCAACTGGACCCGGTAGGTGCGGCCGGTACGGTTGAAATCATTGATATAGAATGCGCCCATCGTACTTTGCAATGTGGCGTATATGTCGCCAATGGCTATGCCCTGTGAAATTGCTTTGGCTTCATCGACTTCCACAAACAGTTGCGGGACATTCGGACGAAAGAAGGTATTGACCGAGGCGATTACCGGATCTGCCCGGAGCTTGTCCATGAAATCGGAGACGATCTCGGACAGCACCAATGGATCTGATACGGCAAGCGTCTGGATATATGCTTCAAACCCGCCGGTGCTGCCCAGGCCGCGAATGGCCGGCGGGTTGAAAGCGATGACCAATCCATCCGAGCGTTGTGCGCCGACTCCGAACAGCTCCTGTACGATATCGTCCGCCGTCGCGCTTCTGTCCGACCAGTCCGTCATGCGGACAAACATGGTGGCCACGTTGGTTTTGTTGCCACCGCCGATCAGGTCGAAGCCATTGACCGCAAACTGGTGAGCAACGGCTGGGTTTTGTGCCATTTGAGTTCGCACAGCCTCGGTGGTCTGGATCGTTCTGGTCAATGTGGTGCTATCTGGCAGGATGATCTCGGTGATAACGTACCCTTGGTCTTCTGGCGGAACAAAGCCCTTAGGGATAATATTTGCCAGATACAGAACAGTCCCTACAAATGCCAGAAAAATGAGCGCGCTGATGAAGGCATGATGCAGGCTTTTATTGACCAGGCCCACATAGACATTCCGGATCGAATCAAACCCGCGATTGAATAAGCGGAAAAATTTTGTGTCGGTGTGTGTGGATTTGAGCAAAATTGCACATAAAGCCGGCGATAGGGTCAAAGCGACCACGCCGGACAGCACGCCCGCCACCGCCACGGTGACTGCAAACTGCCGGTAGAGTTCGCCTGCGATCCCGCCAATGAACGCCACTGGCAGAAAGACAGCGACCAGGACCAGGGTCATGGCTATCACAGCGCCTGAAACCTGACGCATGGCCTTGATGGCTGCCTCGAGGGGGGGGAGTTTTTCCTGCGAGATCAACCGCTCGACATTTTCCAGCACCACGATGGCGTCGTCGACAACGATTCCGATGGAGAGCACCATCGCGAACAATGTCATGGTGTTGATAGAGAAACCGAGCAGCCACAGGCCTGCGAAGGTACCTATCAGAGAAATCGGGACGGCGATAATCGGAATCAAGGCTGCGCGCCAGCTTTGTAGAAACAGGTAGACGACGATGATGACCAGGATCATCGCCTCACCCAGGGTTTTGAACACCTCCCAGATCGATTCCTTGACAAAGTCGCTGGTATCGTAGGGTATGCTGTATACCACGCCTTCCGGAAAGCCTTGCTCCAGCTTGGCTATTTTTGTTTTGATAGCCTCGGCGGTGTCCAGGGCATTCGATCCCGGCCGCAAGAAAATGGGAATGCCCACGCCGGGTTCGCCATCCAGAAAAGTCCGGATGTCATAGTCCTGGGGGCCAAGCTCGATGCGTGCGACATCCTTGAGCAGCAGCACGCCACGCGGGCCATCCGCACGCAATATGATGTTGCCGAATTCTTCGGGTTTCAACAGGCGTCCCTTGGCAGTGACCGTATAGACCAGCTGCTGATCCGGCAATGCCGGTTCCTGACCTATTTTTCCCACCGCATATTGTGAATTTTGTGTGCGTATGGCATCGACAATATCGCTGGTGGTCACACCCAGCTGTGCCATGCGATCGGGCCGGATCCAGATGCGCATAGAATAATCCTGGGCGCCGAAAACTCTCGCTTCGCCGACGCCCGGTGTGCGTTTCAGTTCATCGAGAATATTGGTGGTGACGTAATTGCTCAGGAATAGTGGGGTATGGTTTTCATTGTTTGAAGTCAGCATTAACACAAGCAGAATATCGTTGGAGCGCTTTTGCACGATGACCCCCGTGCGACGCACTTCTTCAGGCAAGCGTGGCAGGGCGATATTCATGCGGTTGCTGACGTTGAATGTGGCTTGGTCAAGGTCAGTGCCGATTTCAAATGTGGTCGTGATGGTGAGCGTGCCGCTCGAATCCGCGCTGGAATCGAAATAGAGCAGCCCCTCGATGCCGCTGAGTTCCTGTTCAATCGGCGCAGCAACGGTTCTGGCCAGTGTTTCGGCATTGGCGCCGGGAAAAGTAGCGGTAATCAGTACGGTTGGCGGCGTGATTTGAGGATATTGTGCGATCGGTAATTGCAAAACGGCCGCAATCCCGGCGAGTACGATCAAAATTGATAAAACCGAGGCAAAAATGGGGCGTGTGATAAAAAAACGGCTCATGATTCAAACAAATGAAGAAGTGGGTGGATTGGGCCTGGGCCGGTTTTTAGAGCGCCGCGTGCCCGGGTGCGTCAGTCGCTTCCTGTGGCGCAACAATCAGCCCGGGCTGTAGTTTGATCAGGTTGTCCACGATTACTCGGTCGCCTGACATGAGTCCATCCAGAATGACCCAGTCCCTGCCCGTCCATTCGCCTGCCTGGACGGAGCGTATGGTAGCCTCGTTTTGTTCGTTCACGACATAAACGTATTTGCCGAGATCCGAGGCCAGCACGGCTGGTTGGGGCACGACAAACACGTTCTGGTATTCGCCGGTCTTGATTCTGACGCGCACAAATTGGCCGGGTAGTAGGCGCTTGTCCGGATTCTCGAAAGTTGCGCGCAACTGTTGCGTGCCGAGTACGGGGTCAATATAACTGGCAGCAAAATTGATTTTGCCGGACAGCGGATATTCGCTGCCATCCGGCAGAATGACCTGGACAAGCTGGACGTTTTGCTCGGTGAGGTAGCCTCCCAGCCTTGTCAGATCATGATCGGAAAGACTGAAGCGCACCCACACGGGTGACACCTGGTGGATGGTGGTCAACAAGCTATTCTGCGCTTCGACCAGCGAGCCTTCAGAAAACTGGGCCCGACCCGACGATCCGCCGACCGGGGCCACCACCTTGGTATAGGAGAGGTTGAGTTGCGCCTGCCTGACCTGCTCGCGCGCGGCCCCCATGCCCGCCCGTTCGATGGCAAGACTTGCCACGGCATTATCATACATGCGCTGACTGACAAAGTTCTCAGCGACCAGTCTTTTCAGGCGCGCCTCTTCCAGTTCGGCATCTGTCACGCGTGCCTGTTGCTCGGAGAGTCTGGCGCGTGCCTGTGCCAGTGCAATCTGGAACGGTTCCGGGTCAATCAGAAACAGTGCTTGATTCGCCTGGACACTTTCGCCTTCCTCATACAAATGTTTGAGCAGAATGCCGCCGACGCGCGGGCGCACTTCCACTTCTTTCGCGCCTTCCGTTTGGCCAACCGTTTCGGTCATTCTCGGTGCGTTGACTGGGTTGACTCTGACAACGCTTACTGGCAGTGCCTGATCCGTTTCAGGGAATTCATTCCGGTTTGTGCTGTCTTTGGAACATGCAGCAAGCAAAGCACATAACAGCAGTGCAGCGAGCATTGCAGGAAGCGGGCGAGACTTGGTTTTTTTTGATCCAGTGGATGCGAAGCGGTATTTTGACGGATTGGAATTCATTGTTTATTGGAATTATTTAGTGACGCATGCAGGCAGTTTATGGACCACTAAAGTTGACTAATATTGTCAGGTATTATATAGTTGACCAAAATTATCGGAAATACTTTTTAACCGCTCTATTGTACTAAGGAATTGTAATGAGATTGACAACAAAAGGACGATTTGCGGTAACGGCACTGTTGGATATCGCAATGCGGCATGGCAGCGGCCCGGTCGCGTTGGCCGATATCAGCCAGCGGCAGAAAATTTCACTATCCTATCTTGAACAGCTGTTTGCCAAATTGCGCCAGCGCGAACTGGTTGACAGCGTGCGCGGACCAGGAGGCGGGTATTGCCTGGCCAAGGATCTGGATGAAGTGTCCGTGGCGGACATTATTCTGGCCGTGGATGAACCGATCGACAGCACCCAGTGTGGCGGCAAAGAAAACTGTCTTGGCGACAGCAAATGCATGACCCACGATCTTTGGGCCAAGCTCAACGAAATCATATTCGATTATCTCGGGCATGTCACGCTGCAGCGTCTGGTGGATGAGCAGAACCAACGCGAGCTACAACGCGAACAGGCCGTGGTCAAGCTGTACGATATGCGGGAAGCGGCATTCTGATTGGCAATCCATGAAAGGCAGAACCATGGCAATTACTTTGACAGAACGCGCAGCCTGCCAGATTCGGCAGCAGCTGACCAAACGGGGTAAGGGGCTTGCTCTGCGACTGGGAATTAAAAAGTCCGGTTGTTCAGGGTTTGCCTATCTTTTCGATTATGCAGATGAAATACAGGCTGATGATCAGCTGTTCGAGTCACGCGGCGCCAAGGTCGTGGTCAAGCAGGATCATCTGTCCTTTTTTGATGGATCCGAAATTGATTATGTTCAGGAAGGCCTGAACAGTACTTTCAGATTCATCAATCCGAACATTGATAATACTTGCGGCTGTGGAGAGAGTTTCAGCCTTAAAACGCAGGAACAAAATCAGGAATTATAAAAATGAGTGCTGCATTACAACATTTGGTTAATCAACCATATAAGCACGGCTTTGTCACCAACATCGAAGCGGATATTGCGCCCAAGGGTCTGAATGAGGATGTCATCCGACTGATTTCTTCCAAAAAGAAAGAGCCTGAATGGTTGCTGGCTTTCAGGCTGGAGGCCTACCAGCGGTGGCTGGGGATGACCGAGCCGACTTGGCAGAATGTCAAGCATCCCAAAATCGATTTTCAGGCTATCAGCTATTATTCTGCCCCCAAACCGAAGAAAAAGCTGGCCAGTATGGATGAAGTGGATCCCGAATTGCTGCGCACCTTCGAAAAACTGGGTGTGCCCATGCATGAACGGGCCGCATTGGCCGGAGTCGCTGTTGACGTCATTTTTGATAGCGTTTCGGTTGCCACGACCTACAAGGAAAAACTGGCTGAAGTCGGCATCATCTTCTGTTCCATTTCCGAAGCGGTTCAGCATCACCCTGAGCTGATCAAGCAGTATCTGGGTACGGTTGTGCCGCCAGGAGATAATTTTTATGCGGCGCTTAACTCTGCCGTCTTTACGGACGGGTCTTTCTGCTATATTCCAAAGGGCGTCAAATGCCCAATGGATCTATCCACTTATTTCCGGATCAATACCCAGGAATCCGGGCAGTTCGAGCGTACCCTGATCATCGCGGAGGAAGGCGCATCCGTCTCCTATCTGGAAGGCTGCACCGCGCCTCAATTTGATACCAATCAACTGCATGCGGCAGTGGTCGAATTGGTCGCACTGGATAACGCCGACATCAAGTATTCGACGGTACAGAATTGGTATGCTGGCGATGAGAATGGCGTGGGCGGTATCTATAATTTCGTCACCAAGCGTGGCCTGGCAAAAGGCAGGAACTCGCGCATTTCCTGGACCCAGGTAGAAACCGGTTCCGCAATTACATGGAAGTATCCTTCATGTATCCTGCGCGGCGAGAATTCCGTGGGGGAATTCTATTCAGTGGCCGTCACCAATCATCATCAGCAGGCAGATACGGGCACCAAAATGATCCATATCGGCCCGAATACACGCAGCACCATTGTCAGCAAGGGTATCTCGGCCGGTCAATCCAATAGCAGTTATCGTGGGTTGGTAAGAATCGCGCCCACAGCAACCAATGCCCGCAATTATTCGCAGTGTGATTCAATGTTGATCGGCAGTCAGTGCGGTGCGCATACGTTTCCCTATATTCAAGTACAGAACAACAGCGCGCAGGTCGAACATGAAGCGTCGACTTCCAAGATCGGTGAAGACCAATTGTTTTATTTCGCCCAGCGTGGCATCGATGCCGAAGAGGCGGTATCGATGATCATCAATGGTTTCTGCAAAGAAGTCTTTCAGCAATTGCCATTGGAATTCGCGGTGGAAGCGACAAAATTACTCAGCTTCAAGCTGGAAGGGAGTGTGGGATGATAGACCCGAACAGTAAAGTATTGCTGGAAGTTCATGACTTGCATGCAACCGTCGATGGAACGGAGATCCTCAAGGGTGTGAATTTCACCGTCAAAAGCGGCGAGATTCATGCCATCATGGGATTGAATGGTTCGGGCAAAAGCACTTTTGCCAAGGTGCTGGCAGGCCATCCGGCTTATGAGATGACCAAAGGTACAGTCCATCTCGATGGCCAGGATCTATCCAGCCTGGCACCGGAGGAACGGGCACGCGCCGGTGTGTTTCTCGCATTTCAGTATCCGACCGAAATTCCCGGGGTCGCCAATGACCAGTTTCTGCGACTGGCGTACAATACTGTGCAAGCGCAACGGGGCAAGGAAGAGCTCGATCCCTTGGAATTCGATGATTTTGTGCGTGAAAAGATGAAATGGCTTGAAATGAAGCCGGATTTCCTCGATCGGAGTGTCAATGAAGGTTTCTCCGGTGGTGAAAAGAAACGTAACGAGATTCTGCAAATGGCCCTGCTGGAGCCGAGGCTGGCCATTCTGGATGAAACCGACTCCGGTCTCGATATCGATGCACTCAAAGTCGTGGCAAGTGGCGTGAATCGACTTGCCAACAAGGATAACGCGATCATTTTGGTGACGCATTATCAGCGTCTGCTGGATTATATCGTTCCCGATTATGTGCATGTGATGGAGGCGGGGCGCATCATCAAAACGAGTGGCAAAGAGCTGGCACTTGCGCTTGAAACCCATGGCTATGACTGGCTGCATAGCGAGGCGGGGCGTGCGGTAGGGACGCAATTATGAGTTCAGTGATCAAAGACGATTATCTCGCGCAGCTGATTGCCTCCTGGAAAGCGGAGGCGGCTGCTTCCGCCATGCCTGTCACCTCTTGGCTCGATCAGCTGCGCGCCAGCGCAGCCGGTCGTATTGAAGTGCTCAGACTGCCCACGACACGGGATGAAGAATGGCGTTTTACCGATATTACACCGCTTAAATATTCATCCTTTCCACGGGCATCGGTTGCCTCAAGGTTAACCGGACACGATATTGCGCGTTACACACTGGATGATGTGCCGTATCGGGTGGTGTTCGTCGATGGTCAATTTTCCTCAGAGTTGTCGAGTATCGAACATGACAGTGGCGTCATCGCCGGCAATCTATCTTCGCTGGCTAACGAGCACACGGCCATGGTGGCACGTTACCTGGGTCGGCTGGCAGACTTTCAGGATGACATCTTCGTGGCGTTGAATACGGCCTTTCTCCATGATGGTGCGGGGATTATCATTCCAGCCGATATTTCGGCGGCTGCGCCGATTCATGTCTTGTTTATCACCTCGCAGCCGGAGCAGACAACCTACCCGAGGTGTTTGGTGATTGCCGAGCCAGGCGCCCGGGCGACGCTGGTCGAAGAATACATTGCGCTGCAGGATGCCGCTTATCTGACCAACTCCGTGATGGAAATGCATCTCGCCCGTTCCGCGCAAGTGCAGCATATACGTGTCCAGCGCGAAAGCCGGCAGGCGTTTCACATCGCCAACAACACCACGGTGATTGCGCCTGATGCTTGTTATCGTTCGGTCAGTCTGACTCTCGGTGCCCAAATCTCGCGGTACAGTCAAAATATTGTGCTGGCAGGCGAGAATGCGGAATGTGCCATTGATGGACTTACGCTCATAGCCGGCAAACAACTGGCCGATACGCATACATTTATCGATCATGCCAAGCCGTACGGCAGAAGCCAGCAACTTCACAAATGTATTGCCGATGATAGTGCCCGTGGGGTATTCAGCGGGAAAATCATGGTGCGCCCGCATGCACAAATGACAGATTCCAGACAAATGAGCCGCAATCTGTTGCTGTCAGACAAGGCTCGAGTGGATACTAAACCACAGCTTGAAATTTTTGCGGACGATGTGAAGTGCGCGCATGGGGCAACGGTCGGCCAGCTCGACAAGGAAGCACTGTTCTATTTGCAAAGCAGGGGGTTGTCCGATACCGCGGCTCGCAATCTGCTGACCTACGCCTTTGGCGGTGAAGTGATCAGCCGCATTCCGGTGAATTCGCTCAAACAGCAGCTCGAGAAATTTGTCCTTGCCAGCACACAGGTCAATTGAACTATGAAAAGCGTCGAAGCATTATTTACTCCCCAGACAACACCCACGGCACTGGAAATGCAGCGCCTGCGCGACGATTTCCCGATACTCGGCATCCGCGTCGGTGACAAGCCGCTCGTCTATCTGGACAATGCCGCTTCCAGCCAGATGCCGCAAGCTGTTATCGATCGACTGGTGCGTTACCAGACGACCCAGCATGCCAATATTCATCGTGCCGTCCACCATCTTTCCGAAATCGCCACACAAGAATATGAAAATGCGCGCCGTAAATTGCAGCATTTCATGGGGGCACGGGAAGAGAAAGAAGTGATCTTCACCAGCGGGACAACTGACAGCATCAATCTAGTCATGCACGGCTACGGCCGCAAGTTCATCCAGAGCGGTGATGAAATCATCCTCACGACCCTGGAGCATCATTCGAACATAGTACCCTGGCAAATGCTGGCGGAGGAAAAGGGCGCCCGTATTCGGGTTGTACCGATCAATGACAGCGGCGAATTGCTGGTTGAGGCGTACGAAAAGCTCTTCAATTCAAAGACTCGCTTTGTCGGCCTTTCGCATGTATCGAACGCGCTTGGTACCATCAATCCGATCAAGCAAATGATTGCCATTGCGCATCAACATGGCGTTCCGGTTTTGATCGATGGCGCACAGGCCGCCCCCCATTTGAAAGTTGATGTGCAAAAGCTGGACTGCGATTTTTATGCATTTTCGGCGCATAAACTCTTCGGCCCCACAGGGATCGGGGTGCTTTATGGCAAGGCACATCTGCTGGAAGCAATGCAGCCCTACAAAGGTGGTGGCGACATGATTGCCTCGGTCACTTTTGAGAAAACGATTTATAACGAGCTGCCGTATAAATTTGAAGCGGGAACGCCGCCTATTGCGGCAGCGATCGGTTTTGGTGCGGCAATTGATTACCTGAATCAGATTGGCCTTGATGCCATTGCCGCTTACGAACATGATTTGCTGCGCTATGCAACCGAGCAAATCCAGACAATTCCGGGCGTGCGCATCATTGGCGACAGCTCGAACAAAGTCGCGGTGATCTCGTTTGTCATAGACGGTATTCATCCACATGATGTCGGTACGCTGCTTAACCAGGAAGGTATTGCCGTGCGCACGGGCCACCATTGTGCGCAACCGATCATGGAACGCTTCAAGGTGCCGGCAACTTCCCGCGCATCATTTGCTTTTTACAATAACAGAGATGAGGTCGAAGCCCTGGTGGCAGGCATTCGATCCGTACAAAAGGTCTTCGCACTATGAGTTTGAAATCCATTTATCAGGAAGTCATCCTTGATCATAACCGCAAGCCGCGTAACTACGGCTCACTCGATCACCCTACCCACCATGCGGTAGGACACAATCCGCTCTGTGGCGATCGAATTACACTGGATCTCGCGATGGTCGATGAGCATATCGAGCAAATTGCTTTTCATGGTGAATCCTGTGCGATTTGCAAAGCTTCCAGCTCGATGATGACAGCCGCTGTCAAGGGAAAGACCCGTCAGGAGGCCGAGACGCTGGTCAATGAATTTCGTGAAATGGTGGTGAATGGCTCCGATCCGGCCAGTCTTGATCATCTCGGCCGGTTGAAGGTCCTTGGGGGGGTGCGCGATTTACCTACACGGGTCAAGTGTGCCATTTTGCCGTGGCATACGCTGCATGCCGCCATGAATTCGGTTGTCGCTGTTTCGACTGAAACCGAGGAAGACAATGCGGCACAACTGGCAGTGAACAATCACTGATAAGCTTATGCCGAAAATTGCAGAAATAGAAGGGACGCCGAATCCCAACGCGTTGAAATTCATTTTGAAAGAGCCGCTTACCTGGGGCGTTGTGCGCTCTTATGACAATGCCGAACAAGCCGAGGAGGATCCGCTTGCCTTGGCCTTGTTCGATATCGATCATGTCACCAATGTTTTTTATGTCGACCGCTGGATTACCATTACCCAGGATGGCGAAGCCGACTGGCAAGACCTCGCGCGGGCCGTAGCTGATCCGATTCGCGCCGCACCGGCTGCGACCGATGAATCGGCAGCTGCTGTTGCCGCAGCCAGTGAGGCGTTGGCCCATCTCAGCGAGGCAGACCGCCAGCGGCTGGAGCGCATCAATATCTTGTTGGACGAGGAAGTGCGGCCTTATTTGCAGCATGACGGCGGCGATCTGCATGTGCTTGGCCTAGAGGAGAATGTCCTGCAAATCCACTATCAGGGCGCCTGCGGGACATGCCCGAGTTCAATCACCGGCACGTTGCGGGGGATAGAGCAGTTGCTGAGAACAATCGAACCGTATATCCGGGTCGTCTCGGTGTGAATCTGAGCCGCTGTTTTGGAAATGTCCGTTTTAGACCCCACTCTTCAACGACATGTCCATGGCGGCTGCATTGTCGTAGAAAAGCGTCTGGATGGCTGCAGCCTGTTGGGTCTAGTACTCCGTTCCGTCAATTAGCTTACAAATGAAATCGATGGATTCGCCTGCCAGGCTAGGCGCAAACCGCAGTCATAGCCGTAGCTATGGCGAGGATTTGCAACAACGCATGACAGGCGAAGGCGCGATTTCATGTAAGCGGTTTGGCGGAACGGAGTACTAGCCATATTATCGATCGGGCCGGGGAAGCGGTGCAGCAATCCAGCCCAACGTCAGCCTGGCCTTGATGCGAATGTCTTGCTGGGCAGGCGTAGGGTGCGCTTGCGCACCGTCAAACACCGGCCACTGCCAGTAAGTCCCCTCGCATGACAAAAGCCGGTGTACAAGTGCACCCTACACGCCTGTGGCAGAAAGTTGATTTGTCTCCCGAATTTGCTTGATTTGGGGCACAGATCATGGTGCGTAAACACGGCCATATACCAGTTTGATCGATGCGAAGACTTCGGACCCCCACAAGCCTGTTCAGGAAAGATTTTGTAAATACCAGTCCATCGATTGCTTCAACCCTTGATCGATCCGGTGTGTGGGTACGTAGCCCAGCAGTTCATGTGCCTTGCCGATATCTGCCTGGGAATGCCGGACATCGCCCTGGCGGAAATCTCTATAAGTTGGCTGATGGTTGCTGAGATGCGGAAAGCGATCAATCAGCAGGTCGTGCATCATGGCATAAAGCTGATTGAGGCTGGTGCGTGCGTTCAATGCGATATTGTAAACTTGGTTCACTGCCTGGGCATGGGTTGTCAATGCGGCGAGCAAGTTGGCCTGGACGGCGTTCTCTACGAAACAAAAATCCCGGCTGGTCTCGCCGTCTCCGTTGATGTAAAGCGGTTGGTTCCTGATCAGCGCCGCTATCCACTGCGGGATAACTGCAGCATAAGCGCCATTGGGATCCTGCCGAGGGCCGAAAATATTGAAATAGCGCAGGCCGATCGATTGCATAGCATAGCAGCGAGCAAATACATCGGCATACAACTCATTCACATATTTGGTTACGGCATAGGGCGACAGCGGTTGGCCAATGATGGGTTCGACCTTGGGCAAACCCGGATGATCGCCATAGGTGGAACTGGAAGCGGCGTAGACAAAACGCTTGACCTTGGCGTCGCGCGCGCTGACCAGGATATTCAAAAAGCCAGAGACATTACTTTCGTTGGCGAGAATGGGATCGTCGATCGATCTCGGTACCGACCCCAGCGCCGCCTGGTGCAGGACGAAATCAACGCCTTCGCAGGCTTTGCGGCAATCAGCCAGTTGCCGAATATCGCCCTCGATAAACTTGAAGTTTGACCAGGCTTCAGGCCCGACCGCCATTCTTACCTGATCGAGGTTGTGGGGATGGCCGGTGGAAAAATTGTCCAGCCCTACCACTTTCTGGTTCAACCCGAGCAGGGTTTCGAGTAGGTTCGAACCGATGAAACCTGCCACACCGGTTACCAGCCAGCAATAACTATTTTGCTGCAAATGTTGTCGAGTCTCAGTGTATCGTGTTGTCATAGATAATTTCTGATGAGGTTTTGCAAAATTTGCCTTTGTGCGGTTTTCAGTGGAGCGCATGAAGCCTGGAATAGGTCATCGTCAGCAAGGGGCACAAGCGCACCCTGCGTTCAAAGCCGCCAGACATGGAAACCTGCTTGACGCATGGCTTGCGCATCGAACTGGGATTTGACATCGATGAAACAACCCTGCGCAACCATCTTGGCCTGAATATCGGACAATGATTTGCCAGTGAATGCCTCGTGTGCGACTGCCACAATCAAGGCATGTGCCTGCGGCAAATCCTCCCAAGCCTTGAGTGTTACCCCGTATTCATGCTTGGCTTCTTCGGTTTCCGCCACGGGATCATGCACATGGACCTCGACGCCGTAATCCTGCAGTTCGTGGATAACATCGGCGACCTTGGAATTTCTCAGATCCGGACAATTCTCCTTGAATGTCAAGCCCAGCAAGTTGACTTGCGCGCCCTTGACGTTGAAACCTGCTTTAATAATCTGTTTGATGGTTTGTTCGGCCACATATTTGGCCATGGTGTCATTGATGCGGCGGCCAGACAGGATGACCTGCGGCATGTAACCCACCATTTCGGCCTTGTGCGTCAAGTAATACGGATCGACCCCGATGCAATGCCCCCCCACCAGGCCCGGCCGGAATGGCAGGAAATTCCATTTGGTACCAGCTGCCTGCAAGGTTTCATGGGTGTCGATATCCAGTTTATCGAAAATGATGGCAAGCTCGTTCATCAAGGCGATATTGAGATCGCGCTGGGTGTTTTCGATCACCTTGGCTGCCTCGGCCACTTTGATACTAGAGGCACGATGCACCCCGGCAGTGACGACCGTTTCGTACAAGCGCGCGACTTTGTCCAGCACCTCGGGGGTATCGCCGGAAACCACTTTGGTAATGGTGGTTAGGGTATGTTGCTTGTCGCCTGGATTGATGCGTTCGGGTGAGTAACCGACAAAAAAATCCTGCTTCCAGCGCAGACCCGAATGCCGTTCCAGTTCGGGGATACACACTTCTTCGGTTGCGCCGGGGTAGACTGTCGATTCGTAAACGACAATCGCACCTTTTTTCATGTGCTTGCCGACTGTTTCGCTGGCGCGTTTCAAGGCGGTGAAATCGGGCTGATGCGCCAGGTCGACAGGCGTCGGCACGGCGACAACGATAAAATCGGCCTGGCCCAGATCGGCCGGATTGGCAGTCAGTGCCAATCGCTGCGCGGCCTGGAAATCGGCCGGGGAGACTTCGCCTGTGGGATCGCAATGGCTTCGATAATGCGCAATTTTATGCTCTGAAACATCGAAACCGATTGTATCGAGTTTTTTGCCAAACTCGATAGCCAGAGGCAACCCCACATATCCCAACCCCACAACCGCTACTATTTGCATAAGAATATTTCCTTCATAGACTTGAATACGATAAATCGCCCAGGATATCTAGAGTACTAGATTAGCCGCCTGACATCTGCTCGAACCTGCCACGGGACAGTTCCAGGAGACTAGAATAACGTGGTGTATTTCGCCAATTATGTATGACTGAGCATATAAGTGATAAAAAATAAAATAACCGATTCATGACATATTCAGTTTAGCATCAAAGCCCGGAATAACCGTTAATTCTGGTGATTCGGGGATGCTGGAATTGTGATATAACTAACAAGTATTGCTCCAAATAGCATGTATGTTCTTATTCCTGAAATTCAGTCATTTGTTTCCAACACTGAGAAACCTGAGAAACTACTTTATTTTTCTGCCGGAGAAACTGAATGAAGGGCATGTCGCTGTCATGCTTCGGGTTGTACAGAATCAAGACTGTCGTTCATTCAGGTTAATGTGCATTCCGCAAGTCATGTGTTTAAATATCAAGAGGGGTAAAAATGGGCAGCTCTGGTAAAACGACTACGCAAACTAAATTTTCGACGCTACTTGCCTCCATGCTGATAGTGGTATTCTCGCTTTCTGCCTGCGGCAAGGCCAAGGATGCTCAGGCACTTGTTGCCGAAGCGGTACAGTATCAGCAGCAGGGCGACGACAAGGCGGCTATCATACAATTGAAAAATGCCCTGCAGCAAAGTCCGAATGATCCTGAAATACGTCACTTGCTGGGCACGCTCTACAACAAGGTGGGCGATATCCAGTCCGCGGAAAAGGAGCTGAGTAAAGCACTGAGCCTGGGCATGGACCCTGCCAAGGTTTTGCCTGACCTGGGTCAGACTTGGTTGGGTATGGGGCGATATCAGGAATTGCTGGACGAAACCGAGAAATTGTCCGAACAGGGCGATTTTACCGAGCTGCTGGTGTTGCGCGGCAATGCTCTGCTGGCATTGGGCAAATTCGTGGATGCCAGGTTATTGTTTGAGCAGGCCTTGCAGGACCAGCCAGGATCTGCCGAGGCATTGATTGGGCTGGCCAGATATTCACTCACGCAGCAGGATGTCGAATCAGCCATGCGTTACGCTGAGGAAGCCGTCATCCACAATCCTGAGAATAGTGATGTTCTGTTGTTCAAGGCCGATTTGTTGCGTGCCCAGGGCAAGGTTGACGAAGCCCTGGCCTATTATGACCAAGTCATAGAACTGAAACCCGATACGGTCTCCGCCTATGTCAACCGCGCGACCATTGCAATCAGCGCCAAGAAATTTGAATCTGCCCAGGCTGATCTGAATACTGTCCGTAAAATCGCGCCGGGTGATCTATCCGCTGTGTATACCCAGGCACTGCTTGATTTCAGCCAGGGTAACCATACGGCTGCCCAGGAATCATTGCAGCAGATACTGGGTGCTGTGCCGAATCATATGCCCAGTGTCCTGCTGGCGGGCGCCACGCAGTTTGCGCTGGGATCCATACCACAGGCAGAGCAACATGTTGCTCAATATCTCAAGGCTATCCCCAACAATCTTTATGCCATCAAGCTGATGGCATCGATCCAGTTGAAAAATAATCAGGCTAAGCAGGCGGTCAATACCTTGACGCCTGCACTGAATGCGGTTCAGCAGGATGTGCAATTATATGCGCTCGCGGGTGAGGCTTACATGCGGTCGGGAGACTTCGTCAAAGCCACTGAATATTTTGAGAAGGCCGATGTGCTGGCACCAGACAATGCGGCCCTGCAAACCGCGCTGGCCATGAGCAAATTGGGACAGGGCGATAGCAAAAGCGCGATTGCAGATCTGGAGATGGCCACCCAGCTGGAAGGCCAATCCAGCCGGGCGGGCGTGATGCTGGTCATGACCCATTTGCAGCTGCGCGAATATGACAAGGCGCTGGCAGCAGTGGAGTCCCTGCAAAAGGAACAACCGGATAACCCGCTTTTTCATAACTTGAAAGGGGGTGTTTACCTGGGCAAGAAGGATCTGACCAAAGCGCGCGCAAGCTTCAATCAGGCACTCAAGCTGCAGCCGGATTATTTCCCGGCAATTTCCAATCTGGCCAGAATCGATGTGCAGGAAAATAATCCGGATAGCGCACGGCAACGCTTCGAAGCGGTGCTGAAGCAGGATCCCAAGCATCTGCAGGCGATGAATGCACTGGCCAGTCTCGCGCTATCCCAGGGTAACGAGGCTGAAGCCACCACATGGCTGGAGCGAGCCAGGCGGGAAAATCCGGATGAATTGCAGCCTGCCTTGCAGCTGGGCGCGCACTATTTGCGCGTGAATGCGCCCAAGCAGGCGCTGACACTGGCCAAGAAGCTGCAGGGTACCTATCCGGATAATCTGAATATCATCGAATTACTGGCGCGCGCTTATCTCGCGAGCGATGACAAGCCTGCCGCACTGGATAATTTCCAGAAACTCGCTGCCAGACTACCCGATTCGGCCCCCGCGCAATTTCAGTTGGCGCAAGTGCATCTCGCCATGGGTGACCACAAGGCTGCTACAAATTCCCTGAAAAAAGCGCTTGCGATCCAGCCCGACTTTTTGGAAGCCAAAGTGGCCCAGGCCAGACTGGCAGCCCAAAGCAATCGTTTGGAGGAAGCGCTTAGCATCACGCGCGATATCCAGAAGCTGCATGAAAATCATCCCGTCGGATTCGAAATGGAAGGTGACTTGTTGATGGGGCAAAAAGACGCCGCCGCTGCGGCAGCTGTCTATGATAAAGCGCTGTCCAAGCAGAAAAACAGCCAGTTATTGATCAAGCTGCATGCGGCTCTGAATCAGAGTGGAAAATCGAAACAGGCAGAGACGCGCATCAATCAATGGTTGAAAGACAACCCAACCGATACGGTCACACGTAGCTATCTGGCAGGGGCCTATCTGGCGCAACAGCAATATGCGCCGGCAATCAAACAATACCAGGCCGTACTGGCGCAGCATCCCGATCATGCGGCAACACTGAATAATCTCGCCTGGGTCTATCAACAGAAAAAAGATCCGGCTGCAGTGGAATATGCAGAAAAAGCCTACCAGCAGGCACCGGACAGCCCGGCCATCATGGACACACTCGGCTGGATACTGGTTGAGCGGGGAGAAGTCGAGCGTGGTGTGACGTTATTGCAGAAGGCTGTTTCACTGGCGCCTGAAGCAGTTGAGATTCGTTACCACTATGCAGTAGGGCTGCATCGATCGGGTGATAAAGGCGCTGCACGTGCAGAGCTGGAGCGGTTGCTGCAGGCTGACAAATCCTTCCCTCAGATAGAGGAGGCCAGGAAACTGCTCGAAAGCCTTAAATGAAAGCATCCAAATGTCCGTGACTGAATCTGTGTGTATCCTGGCTCACGATTCTTTCACGGGCATACGCAAATGGTTATAGCGCTTGCGGGTATTGCCGAGAAGTTGTTGGGGAAAGGTCTGGCTTCGCGATTTCCAGCTTCGGTAGGGTGCGCAAGCGCACCCTACCGACTGTCGTTCATCGTCGCTGCGAGTCGTGTAGGCAGCGAAGCAGCCCAGTGCGTAGATACTCTGTCTTCAGTCAAGCCAAATTTACGTATTAGCGGCCTTCATTTTGAAAAACTTGTCACCATCAAACGGCATGTTGTGATGCAGCATGCCGTAAATTGCGTGCAGTAAT
>NZ_JBEUDO010000021.1:0-49119 GCF_050584665.1 Nitrosomonas sp. ANs5 | reverse complement strand
GTTAAGAAAAATGAAGGTGACGATTGGGGGGGGTCGCAAGAACCCGCTGCGCGTTCTATTCTTGACCCATCCCCAACTACTTTCGCCGGCAATGCAAGTCATTCAACGTATTATTTCCACTTCGATTTTAGTTGCTGATGTCCGGCTTGAGCCTTGGTGAGAAAACTTGCTGGTTTACGAATGTTCTGGCGATATAAAAATACTCGCCAAGACTTTTCTAAAAAGTGGCTGCATCTGGTGCAATTCATGGCGTAAAGATTATGGAATGAGTGCGCCAAAGAATTATAATAACCTTGTGATTCGTTTGAACAAACTACTTGGTGTGATGTTGTGAGAGTATGCTGATGTGGTGCCGGGAGGGGGAATCGAACCCCCATGAAGTTGCCCTCGCGGGATTTTGAGTCCCGTGCGTCTACCAATTCCGCCATCCCGGCTTTTTTCCTGCAAGTGCGCAATTATTACCGAAATCGGATCGTACGGCAACTAATACCGACAGTTTGCTGGCCAGAGTTTGCATTCCAGGTGAAAAAATTGGTCAACAAATGTTATATTGCTGGAAAAGGGCGAGCGAGTCTTTACTGGTATTTCAGATATTTGTACTTTCGAACCATGCCGCTATTTTTGCCAGCCTGGTGATTGTTGGTTTTCTCAGTGAATGGCAATCCAGAATATTAATCCAACCAGCATATAACACGAGAATTGGAGAATTATTCCATGTCGAGACCTTCTTTGGCTGACTGCGAGGCCACTACGCCGGAAGCGGATTTGCTTTTTTATAAAGTATCCAAGTATCTCAAGTCTGATGATATAGCGTTGCTCAAGAATGCTTATGTCTTCAGTCGGGGTGCGCACGCCGGCCAATTCAGGAAAACTGGCGAGCCTTATATTACGCATCCGGTCGCGGTCGCGGGAATTCTCAGTGAATTGCATCTGGATGCGGTGACGTTATCTGCGGCCTTGTTGCACGATGTCGTGGAAGATACCGGTATTTCCAAGCAAGAGATCAGTGAGCGCTTCGGTGTCTCCGTGGCCGAGCTTGTGGACGGCGTTTCCAAGCTTGACCGTATCGAGTTTCAAACAAAAGCCGATATGCAGGCTGAAAATTTTCGCAAGATGCTGCTGGCCATGGCGCAGGATGTGCGCGTCATGCTGATCAAGCTGGCCGATCGTTTGCATAACATGCGCACCCTCGGGGTCATGCGCCCCGAAAAACAGCGCCGTATTGCAAAGGAGACGCTGGAAATTTATGCGCCGATTGCGCATCGCTTGGGGCTGGAAAATGTCTATCACGAACTGCAGGAGCTGGGTTTTTGTTTTTCCTATCCGACTCGTTATAAGGTTCTGGTGAAAGCATCCAAGGCGGCTCGCGGGAACCGGCGGGAAGTGGTTGGAAAAATACTGGAGGCAATCAAGCAGCGTCTGCGGGATGTCGGGCTGGATGCGGTCGTCACCGGGCGCGAGAAACATTTGTACAGCATTTACAAGAAAATGGTCGAGAAACAGCTTAGTTTCTCCGATGTGCTGGATATTTATGGCTTCCGGGTTGTCGTCAAGGATGTTTCATCCTGTTATGTGGCGCTTGGGGCACTGCATGGCCTGTATCGGCCCATTCCAGGGAAATTCAAGGACTATATCGCCATTCCCAAAGCAAATGGTTATCAGTCGCTGCACAGCACGCTGCTTGGCCCTTACGGATTGCCGATAGAAATACAGATTCGCACCCGTGACATGCATCATATTGCAGAAACTGGCGTTGCCTCGCACTGGCTCTATAAAAGTGGCGATGCTGAAATAGATGATCTGCATTTGAAAACCAATCAATGGATGAAGGGTTTGTTGGAAACGCTCAGCGATTCGTTTGATTCGCTGGAATTTCTCGAACATATCAAGGTTGATCTGTTCCCGGGGGAGATTTATGTCTTCACGCCGCAGGGCAAGATTCTGGCTTTGCCCAGAGGTGCCACGGCGGTCGATTTTGCTTACGCTGTCCATACTGATGTGGGCAATTGTTGCGTGGCTGCCAGAATCAACGGTGAAAATGCGCCGCTGCGTACCCGGCTGAAAAGCGGGGATCGGGTGGAGATTGTGACGGCTCCGGCCGCCAAGCCCAATCCGGCCTGGTTGACTTATGTGGCGACCGGCCGGGCACGCTCGAGTATTCGGCACTTTCTGAGAACAATTCAATACGATGAGTCCGTCAAGCTAGGAGAGCGCTTGCTGAACCAAGCGTTGAGTTCGTTCGGGATGGATCCGGAAACTGTCAGCAGCTCGCAGTGGGAAAAGCTGGTAAGAGATATCGGCGTCAAATCAAAAGACGAGCTGCTGGCAGATATTGCGCTGGGTAAACAGCTGGCTGCCGTCATCGCGAAACGCTTGGTTATGCCGGGTGAATCGGTTTCTGATCATCCGGGCAAGAGTTCCATCACCATACTCGGCACCGAGGGTATGGCGGTTAAGTTTGCAAAGTGCTGCTATCCCATTCCCGGGGACGGGATTGTCGGATTGATCAAGAAGGACCGCGGGCTGGTGATACATACCCAGGATTGCTCGACAGTGGCCAAGAATCACAAGAATGCCGACAGTCAACTGGATGTCGTCTGGGGGCGGGATATCAATCGATCGTTTCCGGTGGGCATATTCATGGTGGTGGTCAACAAAAGCGGGGTGCTCGCGCGGGTTACCACCGAGATCGCCAAGGCGGACTCGAATATCGATGATATCGCGCTGGAAAATGACAAGGATTACGCGACCATGCGCTTTGTTCTGCAAACCAGGGATCGCCGCCACCTGGCACGGATTTTACGTCGACTCAAGCATATCGAGGAAGTCGTGAAACTTGGCCGTATCAGGCATTAGTGAATGATGTCCGGTGTGAAAACCGGCTGATATTGCGATGAGGTGGATAAGGGAAGCTTTGCAGACAGGCGGCCTGGCTGATTGATTAAATAGTTCGCTTCCCTTTACAGGGTAAAAGAGTGCGGTTTTTATGGCTGTTTTTTGTCCTGGCGCACTTTCTCGATCAGCTGTTCGAGTACGGCAATGGTGTCCTGGGGCGTGCTGGCGAATTTGCCGCTGGCGAGATATTTTCCGTCGACTATCAGAGCGGGTACGCCCGTGATCTTGTATTGCCGGGTCAATTGCGCGGACCGGTTCGCCTGGTTTTGTACGGAGAATGAATTATACGCGTTGGCAAATTTGCTGCGCTCGATGCCCTGTTTTTCGGCCCAATCGAAAAGCACGTTTTCTTTGAATAGATTGATTTTCTCGCGATGGATTGCATGGTAGATCTTGCCATGGAATTCGGTGGTGATGTCCAGGCTCTCGATGGCATAAAAAGTTTTGGCGGCGGGCATCCAGTTGGCGCGGAATACCGCGGGCACGTAGCGGAAATTGACATCGTCGGGCTTGTTTTCCAGCCATTTCGCCAGATAGGGATGCAGATCATTGCAGTGTGGGCAGCCATACCAGAAAAATTCGATGACTTCGATCTGCTGCGCGTTTTCGGTGGGTTGCGGTGAGGGTAGCAGGGCGTAATCCCTGCCCTCAACAATTTCCGCATGGGCAATGGAGATGCCTGCCAAACCTGCAAGAAGGGTACTCAGAAAAAAATGGGCGATTTTTTTTACATTCATTTACATGTCCTCATCATCGAATTGAATGGGATGCTTGCGTTTGAACCAGGATCCCCCGGTTGGCCGGTCAGGCTGTGATGATGCTGGTAATCGGCAGCCAAGCGCTGAACTTCGGAGTTCGGCATGGCCAGGGCGTACCTGCCTGATTTACTGGCCATTACCTGGTGTGCGAACGAGACTCGTTGCCATGCCGCTTGCCTGCAAGGAGGATCTGACCCGGTCGACTTCTTCCAGCTTGTTGAAAGGCCCGATGCGTACCCGGTGCAATACCATGTTGTCTGCCGATTTTCCGACCTGGACCGAGGCCACTACACCCAGCATTGCGAGCTCGGCTTTCATTCTTTCCGCATCACCGGGGTTTCTGAAGGATCCAGTCTGTATGTAGTAATGTTCCCTGGCTGCGGGCGCTTTTTTTGCCGGCGAGGCAGGGATGGCAGGTGTGGGGGCGCTAGGAGCAGGGCGAGGAGAAGGCGGTGGTTCGAACAAGTCTTCGCCAGCCGGCTCTTCGATGCCGGGCAATATATTATAAAAATCAAAGCGTGGTTTGTTCAGGTTTGCCTGGTTAGCATCAGAGGTGGCCTCTTTCTTTGGAGATTTTGGCGTGGATTTCTCCGGCGGCGCTGATTTGGCAATTTTTTCCTCGGTGAGGTAAGGGCTGGGCGCCTGGCTGATGTATAGCCATACGCCTATGGCGCTGGCCAGGCCCAGGGTATAGCCGATGAATAATCCAAGCATCATTGAGCCGCTGCCTTTGCGGTTTCTGGTGGCGTTTCTTTGCTTGTAATCCCGACTCATGAATAATTCCGTGCTCTGGTTTAATTACATTTCACGAGGCGACGTTACGCCGAGCAGCGTCAGCCCCTTGGATAGGATTTGTTGAATCACTGAAATCAATGCCAGCCTGACAATCTTGAGGGCTTCTTCGGAAACGAGAAAGCGCGTTGAATTGTAATAGCTGTGAAATTCGCTGGCCAGCTCGCGCAGGTAAAACGCAATCAGGTGCGGGGCGCGTTCCCTTGCTGCCGCTTCCACGGTCTCCGGAAAATCGATCATTTTCTGTAGCAGTGCCAGCTCAGCCGGATCGTTCAGTAAAGTAGTATCGGCGGTGGCAAGCATGGCTGGGGTGCCGTCCCATTGGGCGAGTACACTGCAAATGCGGGCATGTGCATATTGCACATAATAGACCGGATTATCATTGCTTTGTGATTTGGCGAGATCCAGATCGAAATCCAGATGCTGATCGCTTTTGCGCAAGACATAGAAAAAACGTGCCGCATCGTTGCCCACTTCCTCGCGCAACTGCCGCAGTGTGACGAAATCCCCGGAGCGGGTCGACATGGAAACTTTTTGACCATTCCGGTACAGGACAGCAAATTGGACCAGGGCGATTTCAAGTTTTTCAGGGTTCAGCGAGAGTGCTTCGATAGCACCCTTTACTCGCGGGATGTAGCCATGATGATCCGCGCCCCAGATATTGATCATGTGATCAAAGCCGCGCTCATATTTGTTGAGATGATAAGCAATGTCGGATGCAAAATAGGTATACTGGCCGTTTTCCCGCTGTACCACGCGATCCTTTTCGTCACCGAACTCGGTGGAGCGGAACCAGACGGCGCCATCTTGCCGATACAGCAGCTTTTTTTTCTCCAGCAGGTGCACGGCATGGGCGACCATGCCGCTGTCAAACAGGGATTGTTCCGAGAACCAGGTCTCAAACTCCACGCCGAATTCCATCAGGTCATTCCGGCAGTCGCCCAATTGTTCTGTCAGAACTAAATTGTGCAAATAGGCGTAATCCTGTCCGAGGATGGATTTTGCGGTAGCGATGAGGCTGTCCAGTAATCCATCATCGCTTCCAGCCGTTTCCAGCGAGCTGGCTTCGGTCAGTTTCTGTATCATGGCGTCGGAGCGATGCACGTAACGATCCCCATGGGCGCGGTATATTTCCGTCGCCATGTCGATGACATACTGGCCCTGATAAGCGCTGCCCGGGAATGGGAAAAAGAGACCATTCAGTTCCAGATAGCGCAGCCAGGTGGATAAGGTCAAGATGTCCATTTGCCGGCCGGCGTCATTGACATAGAACTCGCGTGCAACCGTATAGCCGGCAGCAGCGAGAATGTTGGCTAGACTGGCGCCAAACGCCGCGCCGCGCCCATGTCCGACATGCAGGGGACCGGTCGGATTGGCAGAGACAAACTCAACCTGAACGGTTTTTCCCGCACCGAGCGAGCTTTGGCCGAACAGTTCGCCTGTTTGTAATACAGTATGCAGAAACTGCTGCTTGGCGGTATTTTTTAGAAACAGGTTGATAAAGCCGCCGCCGGCAACTTCGGTTTTCTCTAGCCAGGGCGATTCGGGTAACGCTTTGATCAGTGCCTGTGCTAATTCACGTGGATTTTGGCGCAAGTGCTTGGCCAGTTTCATGGCGAGATTACTCGCGTAATCGCCATGGCTGGCTTGCTTGGGCCGGGACAGCTCGACATGAATCTTTGTTTCGGACGGAAGCAAGTTGCTTGCAGCCTGGTCGAGTAACTGGGTGCAATGCGCTTTGAAATTAGGTGGAATAATTCTTGTGACCATGTTGGGAATCGTGTTTCAGCAAGCTCGCATTATACCGGCTTGCACGCAAACCTGTACGCGGTTTTGTCGCACAGGTCATGTCACGTGCATTTTGTTTGTTGTCAGCGGTGTAGCGGGAGTGATGCCAGTCAGGTGTTCGTGTATTTCGAGGCCTGCCGATTTCATGTGTGCATCAGCCAGTATATAATGTGTCAATATTCTATTGAACCGATTCTAAAAATGACGAGGGGTCCTGGTAATGGAAGAAGTAGTGGAAAAATCTGAGGAAGCGATACTCGATGAATGCATTCAACACGCGACAGAGGTCCTGGCAGAACAGCTTCCGCACATCAAGGACAAAAAGAAGTATGATTTTGCGCCGCAATTCAAGGAGATGACCATCCAGCTTTACCTGGTTGGGGTGATGTGGAAGTTTTATAAGCAGTATGAAACAGCCGAGAATGCGCTGGAAAAAGCCTATGGCGCGCTGGCTGCCATGATGGCCAAGGACGGGATTAAACCCAAACGCGTAGAAAAACAGGTCGCTTTTATCAGGAAGGTTTCCAAACTCGAGGATGATGAAGCATTAGCGACGGCGTTAGGGTATGAATCCAAACCTGGCGACCGAAGCCTTGCGGCAGTATTTGACCAATACCTCGACGATGTCAGGGTGTCGGGCAGTTTGTGGCGCTATTATGATAACGGTAAGAAAATTTTGCTGCTGGGCGGGCTACTTTTCGCGATGATTGGGGTCTGGTTTATGACGATTTTTATGCCGGAAAGCGACGACATGGTCATTCTCGCGGTAGGTCTTTTGATGGCGTTCTTGTTCATGATTCCGGTTTCTCTGATCGGCCTGTTGATTTACCGTCACAAAATCAAGAAAGGCGGACGTTCTGATATGCCATCCTCCTAGCATTTGAGCTGGTGAATCAGACACATTCAAGCATGATAAAGCCATGCTTTCTGGAGCAGAATGTTTGCAAAGATAGGCTTTTTGTAAGTGATTTTACCCATTCAATAATCTGCTGGTGGGGTAACTGCCCATCACGCTTGACATTACCTTGGAGTTTATGAGCGCAAACATCATTGACGGTAATCTTGTCGCGCGCAAGCTTCGTGCCGAATTGAAATTACGCGCCGACTTGCTGGCGGAAACCTGGCTGCAGCCAGGACTGGCGGTTATTCTGGTTGGCAATGACCCGGCTTCTTCCGTGTATGTCCGTAACAAAGCCAAGACATGCGGAGAGCTGGGTATTCGATCTGAGGTCTTCAATTTTCCTTCCGACATCTCTCAGGATATGTTGTTACGGCAAATACTGGACCTGAATGCAAACCCTGAAATTCATGGCATCCTGGTCCAGTTGCCATTGCCCGGGCATATTCAACTAGACGAGGTGATCGCCGCGATAGCCATCGAGAAGGATGTGGATGGATTTCATCCTTGCAATGTGGGGGCGCTGGTAACCGGCCATGCCTTGTTTCGGCCCTGCACGCCGTTTGGGGTGATGAAAATGATGGCCGAATACGCTATTCCTGTTCAGGGGCAACATGCTGTCGTTGTCGGGCGCAGCAATATTGTCGGCAAGCCCATGGCGCTGATGCTGCTGGAGAAAGGTGCTACCGTTACGATCTGCACCTCCAAAACCCGCGACTTGGCGCATCACACCCGCCATGCGGATATTGTCATTATGGCGACGGGCAAGGCTAATTTGCTGACAGCAGAAATGGTCGGGGAAGGTGCGACGGTTATCGATGTCGGCATCAATCGTATGGCTGATGGCAAGCTGTGCGGGGATGTGGCATTCACGGCCGTCAAGGAAAAAGCCGGCTATATTACGCCAGTGCCCGGCGGTGTTGGTCCCATGACCATTATGATGCTGATGAACAATACCATTGAAGCAGCCGAACGTGCTAAAACAGGTATGCAATCTATTGCCCGGCGTGGACCGGTGCAATAGTCTTGGAATTGCTTAATAAGGGAGCAACGATTCGATATGGATTCACAGGATATTGACCCTCAGGAAACACAGGAGTGGCTGGACGCTCTGGAAACGGTGCTGGCAAACGAAGGCGCCGAGCGCGCGCACTATCTGCTGGAGCGGCTGGTAGAGAAAGCACGCCGTTCCGGTGCATACCTGCCGTACAGCGCCAATACGGCCTATATCAATACGATTCCATCTGGTAAGGAAGAGCGCTCACCGGGTGATCATGCGCTTGAGCATCGTATCCGCTCCTATGTGAGGTGGAACGCGATGGCCATGGTGTTGCGCGCCAACCGCAAAACCAATGTGGGTGGGCATATCGCCAGCTTTGCCTCGGCCGCAACGCTTTATGATGTGGGCTATAACCATTTCTGGCGGGCTCCAACTGAAAAGCATGGAGGCGATCTGGTTTATGTGCAGGGCCATTCCTCGCCCGGTATCTATGCTTATGCCTATCTGTTGGGCGCTTTGACGGAAGAGCAGCTCGATAATTTTCGCCAGGAAACTGAAGGGAATGGATTGTCTTCCTACCCGCACCCATGGTTGATGCCGGATTTCTGGCAATTCCCCACCGTTTCGATGGGTTTGGGGCCCTTGATGGCTATTTACCAGGCCCGTTTCATGAAGTACCTGGGAAGCCGGGGGCTGGTCGACACCGAGGATCGGAAAGTGTGGGCATTCATGGGCGATGGTGAAATGGACGAGCCGGAGTCGCTTGGCGCCATCACTTTGGCTTCGCGCGAGAATCTGGATAACCTGATTTTCGTTGTTAACTGCAATTTGCAGCGTCTGGATGGGCCTGTCAGAGGGAATGGCAAGATCATACAGGAGCTTGAAGCGGCTTTCCGTGGCGCCGGCTGGAATGTGATTAAGGTGATTTGGGGCTCGTATTGGGACCCGTTGCTGGCCAAAGATACTAGAGGATTGTTGCAGCAGCGCATGATGGAATGTGTGGACGGTGAGTATCAGACCTTCAAGTCTAGGGATGGCGCTTACGTCAGGGAACATTTTTTCGGCAAGTATCCCGAGCTGCGCGAAATGGTGGCCAACATGTCTGATGATGATATCTGGCGCCTGAACCGTGGCGGGCATGATCCGCATAAGGTTTATGCGGCCTATACAGCTGCATTGCGCCACCGCGGACAGCCCACTGTGATTCTGGCCAAAACCATCAAGGGTTATGGGATGGGAGAATCGGGTGAGGCACAAAACATCACGCACCAGCAGAAAAAAATGGGAACGACTTCATTGCAAGCGTTCCGTGATCGTTTTGGGGTACCCGTGCCCGATGATAGGATTGATGACGTGCCCTATCTCAAATTTGACGAAGATTCCCCTGAACATTCGTATATGCATGGGCGTCGCGAAGCTCTGGGAGGATTTCTACACCGTCGTCGGCGGCAAGCAGAGAGCCTGCAGGTGCCGCCATTGGAAGCATTTGAATCTTTGCTGAAAGGCAGTGGCGAGGGCCGGGAATCGTCCACTACCATGGCGTATGTGCGCGCGCTCAATGTGTTGGTCAAAGACAAAAAAATCGGTAAGCATATTGTGCCGATTGTAGCGGATGAATCGCGCACCTTCGGCATGGAGGGCATGTTTCGCCAACTCGGTATCTGGTCTTCGGTCGGTCAGCTCTATACCCCGCAGGATGCCGATCAGTTGATGTATTACAAGGAAGACAAGCATGGTCAGATTCTGCAGGAAGGCATCAACGAAGCGGGTGCCATGTCTTCCTGGATTGCAGCCGCCACTGCCTACAGCACGCACAATGTGCAGATGATCCCTTTCTTCATCTATTATTCAATGTTCGGCTTTCAGCGTGTCGGGGATCTTGTCTGGGCGGCCGGCGATATGCGTTGCCGGGGATTTCTGATAGGCGGAACAGCCGGGCGTACGACACTCAATGGCGAGGGGCTGCAGCACGAGGATGGGCATAGCCATATCCTGGCTTCCACGATTCCCAATTGTGTCGCTTATGATCCCGCCTATGCTTATGAGTTGGCTGTCATCATTCAGGATGGCCTGCGCCGCATGTGTCAGGAACAAGAGGATGTGTTTTATTACATCACGGTGATGAATGAAAATTATTCTCATCCGGACATGCCGAAAGGTGCGGAGCAGGGCATTTTGAAAGGCATGTATCTGTTGCGTGAAGGGAGCAAGCGTTCCAAAAAGCCGCGCGTACAGTTATTGGGCTCGGGAACCATTCTGCGGGAAGTGATCGCGGCGGCCGAGTTGTTGGAGAAGAACCATAACGTCGTGGCAGATATCTGGAGCGTGACCAGTTTCAACCAGCTGCGGCGAGAAGCGCTCACTGCTACCCGCTGGAATCTGCTTCATCCGACGGAGTCAAGCAGGCTTTCGTATGTGCAAACCTGTCTCAAGGATCGCGATGGTCCGGTGGTTGCCGCTAGCGATTATATGAAGATCGTTGCGGACCAGATCAGGGAATTTGTGCCAGGACGCTATTGCGTGCTGGGAACGGATGGTTTTGGCCGTTCCGATACCCGCGAACGGTTGCGGCGATTTTTTGAGGTTGACCGGCATTACATTACCGTGGCAGCGCTCAATGCGCTGGCAGAGGAAGGTAAAATCCCGGCAGCACAGGTTGCCGAGGCAATCCAGGCTTATGCGATTGACCCGGATAAACCGGAGCCGGTCAACGTATGAGTGGGATGCCAATGAGTCGAGTTATTATGTTGGATCGTCTTGCTGGCCGTTGTGGCAGCAAATCGGGGAGTGCGCGTGGCTGAAATCAAAAAAGTACTGGTTCCAGATATTGGGGATTTCGAAAATATTCCAGTGATCGAAATCATGGTCAAAACGGGTGATGCTGTCCGGGTAGAAGATCCCTTGATCGTGCTGGAGTCGGATAAGGCTACGGTCGAAGTGCCTTCGCCGTATGCCGGGATTATCAAGCAGATCAAGGTCAAAGCCGGCGCCAAGGTGTCGGAAGGCGCAGAGATTCTGACCATGGAGGTGACTGCCGAAGACAGTGAAGCTGAGGGTTCCAGTCCGGCGCAATCCGAAACCAGGGCGCCTGAAGCACCAGCCGGCCAGCCAGTCGAAGAGGGCGGCGAAGAAACCAAGGCGGTGCAGTCACAGGCTGCTGCCGCAAAGAAACCGGCTGAGCCCTCTCGTCCCCCTGTGCGGATGGAAGAGAGGGCCGGGCACGATGCGGATGTGAAGCCTCACGCGGGCCCTGCTGTGCGGCGATTTGCCCGGGAACTCGGGGTAGATCTGAGCCGGGTAACCGGAACGGGCCCTAAGCTGCGTATTCTGAAAGAAGATGTTCAAGCCTATGTCAAGCAGGTAATGGCTGGAAATCAGGGCGGGACAGCCGGTGGCGGACTGAATCTATTGCCCTGGCCACAAGTGGATTTTGCTAAGTTTGGGCCCATTGAATTGAAGCCGTTGGCGCGCATTCAGCAGCTCTCTGGTGCGAATCTTCATCGCAACTGGGTCATGATCCCGCATGTCACGCAATTTGACGAAGCAGATGTGACGGATCTGGAATCACTTAGAAAGTCGCATAATGATACGAATCAGGAAGGGGGTATCAAATTGACCATACTTGCCTTTCTGATCAAGGCTGTGACAGCCGCTCTCAAGAAATTTCCGGAATTCAACGCTTCACTCGATAATGGCGCGGAAGAAAGCCAGCTGATCATCAAGCGTTACTATCATATCGGTTTTGCGGTGGATACACCCAACGGGCTGGTCGTGCCGGTGATTCGTGACGCTGATCAGAAGGGTGTGATGGGGATCGCCGAGGAACTTGGCGTAATGTCGTCGCTGGCTCGCGACGGTAAATTGAAGCCCGCCGACATGCAGGGCGCGAGTTTTACCATATCCAGCCTGGGGGGTATCGGCGGGACGGGCTTCACACCGATTATCAATGCACCAGAGGTGGCCATATTGGGTGTTTCGCGGGCAAGCCTGAAACCGGTTTATCGCGACGATAAACTTGTCCCGCGTCTGATGCTGCCCTTGTCGCTGTCGTACGACCATCGCGTGATCGATGGCGCTTCGGCTGCCCGGTTTACCACACATCTCGCCAATATCCTGGCAGATATGCGGCTGGCGTTGTTCTGAGGATGCCGGATTGTGCCGGTTCCTTTATATGTTGCGTATTTCAGTAAATGATCGCAGCTAACGGCTTCTCACTGGTAGGAATCTACGGCGGCACATTTGACCCCGTGCATTACGGCCATCTGAGAGTGGCCGAAGAGCTCGTGGAAGTTTTGCAGCTGAGCCACTTGCGTTTTCTGCCTGCACATCATCCCCGTCTGCGCAATGCACCGGTTGTGGCCAGCCGCCATCGTGTTGCCATGCTGCACCAGGCCATCCATGACAATGCCAGGTTTTCAATGGACGAGCGGGAGATCAAGCGGCCAGGAGAAACCTATAGTGTCGAATCGCTGCGCGAACTGAGGCAGGAGTATGGCGAGCATAAATCGGTTGCGCTGTGTTTCATTCTGGGGGCCGATGCTTTTATGAAGCTGCCGGGCTGGTACTGCTGGCACGAGCTGTTTGAATTATGCCATCTTGTTGTGGTCAATAGACCAGGGCATGCTTTACTCACTGACCCGTCCGATTTGCCTCTGGCGCTGAGAAATATCTGTCAGGAGCGTTGGGCAGCTCATGCAGGTTCGCTCAAGGAAATGTCTTCCGGGCTTGTCTATGTTGCACCAACGACCCTGCTCAATATTTCTTCGACTAAAATCAGAACATTGATGGCGTCAGGAAAAAGCGCCCGTTATCTATTGCCCGAGAGGGTGCTTGATTATATCAACATGCATAATTTCTATGCTGGAGGAAAATGAAGTCTGAAGAACTGCAGAAAATAGCCATTGTCGCGCTGGAGGATCTCAAGGCCAAGGATATCGAAGTGATTGAGGTAGGGCATTTTACTTCGCTATTCAATACCATGATAATTGCCAGTGCCGAATCCACCCGCCAAACAAAAGCACTGGCTAATCATGTGCGCGAGGAAGTAAAGGCGGCAGGCGGGACAGTTTATGGGGTCGAAGGTGAGCAGACCGGTGAATGGTTGCTGGTCGATCTGGGGGATGTGGTGGTGCATATCATGCAACCCGCCATTCGCGAGTACTACGACCTTGAGGGGCTGTGGGCAGAATCGGTCTGGAGACCGTCTAAAGAAGGCTCTGCTGCATAACAACGGTCTGGTCTTTATCCAATCGGGTTTTGCGGGCGGTCGCTAGGTATATAGCAGGTAAATCGGTCAGTTGTTGAAATTTCTGGCATTATTTTCTTGGCGCAATCACGGTGCTGCTTGCCTGCCTATTGCTGGCTGGGAAGTATCATGAAACTCTTTGTGTTAGCGGTCGGAAACAAGATGCCGGCGTGGATCGAGGCGGGTTTCAAGGAATATAGCCAGCGTATGCCGCGAGAAATGGCTATTCATTTGGTTGAAATCAAGCCGGAGAAGCGGAGCGGAAAAAAAATCGAACAATTGCTCCACGCTGAAAGTGAACGGATACATGCAGCACTGCCATCCGATTGTCATGTCATTGCGATGGATGAGCGCGGCCAGCAGATCACGACCATGAAGCTGGCGGACAGACTGACGGAGTGGATGGCATGCGGACGGGATATTGCGTTTGTTATCGGTGGGGCTGATGGGCTGCATCCAACCATCAAGTCGATGGCGCACGAGAAGCTGGCACTGTCCGCGCTGACCCTTCCGCATGGGCTGGTCAGGGTTCTACTGGCAGAACAGCTTTACCGTGCCGTTGCGATCATGCGGCAACACCCTTATCATCGTGCCTGACTCTAAACTTCCATTAAAAGTGCCGTTTTTAATGGTTTGGGGGGCAAGACCGTCACTGGGCGCTTCGATAAGGTTTGTTAACTCTCAAATTTTGGACAATGGTTTCAGCCAAGGATTATATTTATCTCGCATCGCGCAGCGCTCGTAGACGCGAATTGCTCAAGCAAATCGGAATCAGGCATAACGTGTTGCTTATGCGCGAAACCTTGACGCGGCCGGTGGACGTGGATGAAACACCGCTGGCCGAGGAATCCCCGACCGATTATGTTTACCGGATCACCCATGCCAAGGCAGAAGCAGGCTGGTTACGCCTAAGGCAGCGTAAATTACCGCTTTCCCCGGTGCTGGCTGCGGATACCGTCGTTGTGCTGGATGGTTGCATTCTTGGGAAACCCAGGGATATCGAGCATGCCGAAGAAATGTTGCGCGCGTTATCCGGCCGGAAACATCAGGTGCTGACTGCGATTGGGCTGGCAGTCCAAGGGGAAATTAAGCTGCGGCTGTCAACTACCACAGTTCGATTCCGGGATATCAGCCAGCGAGAAATCAAGGCTTGCATTGCCAGCGGAGAATCGCATGACAAAGCCGGCGCTTATGCCATCCAGGGATTGGCGGCTGCATTTATCATTGAGATTTGTGGCAGTTATAGTGGCGTCATGGGTTTGCCATTATTCGAGACAGTGCAATTGCTGGAAGAAGCCGGGATATCCATATTTTTCTGAATCAGTGCATTTAACCCCGGCCCCAAACGGTTTTCTCTATGAGTAATGAAATCCTTGTCAATGTCACGCCACAGGAAATACGGGTTGCGAGCATGGAGCAGGGGATCGCACAAGAATTACACATCGAGCGTACCAGCAGCCGGGGGATCGTAGGCAATATTTATAATGGACGTGTCAGCCGTGTATTGCCTGGCATGCAATCAGCATTTATCGATATCGGCCTCGAGCGTGCTGCCTTTTTACATGTGGCGGATATCCATGAATTTGGTCACAGCAGCCAGAACAAGCCCATCGAACAACTCCTGGCAGAGGGCAGCAATGTACTTGTGCAGGTTGTCAAGGACGCCATAGGCGCCAAGGGTGCAAGACTCTCCACGCAAATCAGCCTTGCCGGGCGATTGCTGGTTTATTTGCCGCAGGAATCCCACATCGGCGTATCGCAGCGTATCGAGGACAATGCCGAACGTGATTTGCTGCGCCAGAAATTACAACGTCTCCTGCCACCCGATGTGGCGGGCGGCTACATTATCCGCACCATGGCCGAGACTGCTGAAGAGCCGGAATTGCGGGCGGATATCGATTACCTGCACAAGCTCTGGTTCGATATTCAAAAAAAATCCACAACCATTCGCCCCCCTACACTGCTGTACCAGGATCTCGACCTTAGCCTCCGCGTCTTGCGTGATTTCGTCGATGATGTCACTTATCGTGTCCTGGTCGATTCGCGCGAGACATTCCTCAAGATGGTCGGATTTGCACAGGAATACATGGTGAATGATGCAGAGAAGATCAGCCACTACACGGGTGAGCGGCCACTGTTCGATTTGTACGGCGTTGAGCAGGAGATTGAGAGATCATTGGCGAGAAGAGTGGACCTGAAGTCGGGCGGGTATGTCATCATCGATCAGACTGAGGCGTTAACGACCATGGATGTCAATACAGGTGGATTTGTCGGTGTGCGCAATTTTGATGACACTATTTTTAAAACCAATCTCGAGGCGGCTCAAGTCATTGCACGGCAACTTCGGCTACGAAACCTGGGTGGCATTATCATTATCGATTTCATCGATATGGACAGGGAAGAACACCGCGCTGCAGTCCTGGCTGAATTCAACAAAGCATTGTCGAAAGACCGGACCAAGATGACAGTCAATGGCTTTACCGCTCTGGGGTTGGTCGAAATGACGCGCAAGCGCACGCGTGAGAGCCTGGCCCAGATACTGTGTGAAACCTGCCCCACTTGTGAGGGACGCAGAGAGATCAGAACGGCCAAAACAATCTGCTATGAAATATTGCGCGAGTTGTTGCGGGAATCCAGGCAGTTCGATGCCCAGGAGTTTCGGATTCTCGCTTCCCAGCAAGTGATCGATTTATTTCTGGACGAGGAGTCACAGAGCCTTGCGCAATTGGGTGATTTCATTGCTAAACCGATCAGCCTGCAGGTCGGGGCTTCCTATACTCAAGAGCAGTATGATGTGGTGCTGATTTAAATATTCTGGATGAGGGACTCTATTTGTAGTGGGGGCCGGAATGACCTATCTGCTTGCCATGGCATGTAGATTGATATCTGGTTGGAGATAGGTTTGATACATTTTCCAGCATTATTACTGACCGTTTGAATTTCCGGACAATATCTCAGAAGGAGCCGCGATCATGAACCGGATTACTGCCATGTTTTGCTTGTGCCTGACAGCTTGTCTGGCAGGTCCACAGGCCGCCAGGTCATCTGAACTCATTACCATATTTCAGAATGTGCGCATCTTTGATGGCATGGGCGCGGCACTGACACCACCACGCCATGTGCTGGTAAGAGGAAATGTGATTGAACGGATTTCAGCCGATCCGATTTCAGTTGAGAGAGATGCATCTCCGGAAATTATCGACGGTGCGGGCCGCACTCTCATGCCAGGGCTGATTGATGTCCATACCCACTTGGCTATGGGTACGATTACAGAGTTGGTGCTAATGACTAGAGATGCCAACTATGCCACTTTACTCTCTGGCAAGGCTGCTGGTGAGATGTTGATGCGTGGCTTTACTTCTGTTCGCGATGCCGGTGGACCAGTGTTTGGACTCAAGCGTGCAATCGATGAAGGGCATATCCCGGGGCCACGTATTTGGCCGTCGGGTGCCCTGATTTCACAAACTTCTGGACACGGTGATTTTCGTTCGATTCATGATTTGCCACGTGCGGATGGTGAGCTGCATTTTTCAGAGCGCTTGGGGTACGCTGCTATCGCTGATGGCGAATCTGCTGTGCTGAGGCGAGTGCGCGAGCAGCTCATGCAGGGTGCCAGCCAGATCAAGTTGGTAGCGGGTGGCGGGGTGAGTTCGCAATATGATCCGTTGGATGTCAGCCAATATACCGAGGCTGAGCTGCATGCTGCCGTTCAGGCAGCATCGGCTTGGGGAACCTATGTCATGGTCCATGCCTACACAGCGAATGCCATACAGTTGGCTGTCCGTGCTGGCGTGAAATGTATTGAGCATGGACAACTGGCGGATGAAGAATCGATCGAGATGATGGCCGAGAATAATGTCTGGCTGAGTATTCAGCCGTTTCTCGGTGAGCCTGATCCACGCTTTCCTGAAGGTTCTCCGCATCGTATCAAACAACTTCAGGTAGCTGCTGGCACAAACAATACGATAGCACTGGCCAGAAAACATGGAGTGAAAATTGCCTGGGGGGCGGATATCCTGTTCAATCCGGCCAAGGCAAGAGCTCAAGGCACGCAATTGTCAGTCATGTCACGCTGGTTTGAGCCCGCCGAAGTGTTAAAGATGGCTACCGGTATTAATGCGGAACTGCTTGCGCTATCGGGAGCCCGTAACCCTTATCCAGGTAAGCTCGGCATAGTTGTTGAGGGTGCTCTGGCCGATTTGCTGCTAGTGGAAGGCAATCCACTGGAAAATCTGGCGCTCATCGAGAACCCGGAACAGAATTTTGTCGTCATCATGAAAGATGGTCAAATTTATAAAAATAGCCTTTGAATTTGCGCGTGTTGACTGGAAGCAGATTGCTAAGTGATGAGATTGGCCGAAATAAAGATTGATAATCGTTATCATTTCCGATAATATCTGAAGATAGTATCCGACAATCATTCCCAGCATCTGGGTTTCATGAGTACTACCGTGCCAGATCGGGCATATCGGGCAAAAAATATCTTTACGTGTATGATCAAACCACATCGTAAACCGGTTTTTACCAGCATATCTCTCCTCAGTTTGCTGGGCGTGCTGGCGGTGCATGCGGCTTTCCTCTATGGCATGTGGCAGCACCGTTTCAGTACATCGACTACGCATACCGTCACACTTTATGCTGAATTTATTTCACCTTCAGAGAAGGCGGAGGCGACTCAGGCGCCTAAAGTCGAATTAAAAGCGGAGCCTATGCCGCCTCCGGAAAAACCCAAGCCGCCTGTCAAACGCGTGCAGCAGCAACCCAAGCGCCAGCTGGTCGCCAATGCGCCTGCCCGTACTCAGGAAAATTTTGTGGCGCCGCCCCCCCCTGTGGAAGAACCCAAGCATGAACCACAGGAGCAAGAGGTTGTCGAACCCGTGGCAGCAGTGTCAAAACCTGCACAGATGCCGACAGGCCCGGTGACATTGTCTGCCGAATTGTCGGTATCTTGCCCGGAGCTGACCCGGCCGGCTTATCCTGCATTGTCCCGGCGGCTGGGTGAAGAGGGCAAGTTAATGCTGCAAGTGGAACTCGACGAATCGGGCCGTATTAGCAAAACCCAGATCGTCGAGAGCAGTGGTTATGCCAGACTGGATAATGCGGCGCTTTCGGCTGTTAAAACCTGGCGCTGCCGCCCTGCAATGCAGGATGGTCAGCCTGTGCGATCAGTTGCCCTGCAGCCGTTTAATTTTGTAATTGAAGGAAATTGATGTATGGAAAAAACGCTCGGTTTTTCTAATTTTCTTGCTCAGATTGACCATGTTGGTATGAGTGTGCTGATTTTGCTGCTGACCCTGTCGGTCGCAAGTTGGTATTTGATCATTACCAAGAGTATCGGTAATCTGATCGCTTCCAAACGTGCGAATGCCTTTCTCGAGCGTTTCTGGCAGATTGATTCCCTGTCTCGCCTCGAAACAGAAGTCAGGAATGAAGCGGCTGATCATGCCTTTATTCAGCTGGCTAAAACGGCGCTGGCTGTGACTACGGATTCACGCCAATACGGCATGGAGAAGCTTGCCGCAGCAGGCGGCAGTGGGGAGTTGCTGACCCGCGCGTTACGTAACAGTTTGGATCAGGAGTCGGCGCGGGTCGAGAATGGTCTTACCATCATTGCTTCTGCAGGGTCTGCTGCGCCATATATTGGCTTGTTCGGGACAGTATGGGGAATCTATCACGCGCTGATTCAAATCGGTCTTTCTGGCCAGGGGACGCTGGACAAAGTCGCCGGCCCAGTGGGAGAGGCGCTGATCATGACCGCGTTGGGACTGGCGGTCGCTATTCCGGCCGTATTGGCCTACAATGGCTTCGTCCGGCGCAACCGTGTATGGCTAGCGCAGCTGGATGGATTCGCGCATGATCTCTACACGATACTGACGGTTGGCAGCAAGGCTAGCGAAAAGTATGATCAAGAGAAGACTCAGGAACACCTGTCAGCACCGTCCATGCCCGCAACCGGGCTGGCGGGCGCAGCCACGGCCAGCTTGGCAGGAGAGGAACGCTAATGGCATTCGGTGATTCAACGCGCTATCAGAGTAAAGCCGCGATGTCGGAAATCAACGTGGTGCCGTTGGTGGACGTGATGCTGGTGTTGCTGATTATTTTCATCATCACGGCACCCTTGCTGACGCATTCGGTCAAGGTGGATTTGCCCAAGGCTTCAAGTAATCCCAATGTGACGCAGCCCGAGCATATCGAATTCGCTATTCGGTCAGATGGCAGTTTTTTCTGGAGCGGCGAACAAGTTACGCTCGAACAATTGCCGCCACGTTTCGCGGATGCAGCGGAAAAATCTTCTAAAACGGAATTGCATATCCGTGCTGATCGGGACGCGCATTATGAGCTCGTGGCCAAGATCATGAGTGTTGCCGCCCAGGCTGGGCTAACCCGCATCGGGTTTGTGACCGACCCAACCAGCGAATGAACGGCAGGCATCAGTCATCTGTTTGTTCCAGATGGTGAGTCACCGTTCTCTTCTCTTCACATCGGCCAGGTGGTCAAGATATTATTCTGATCATCTGGCCGGCAAATTTCCCGCCAATGATTTTATAATTCCCTGTGCGCAGTATTTAATCTGAAAATTTCAGTTGAACAGGGTGAGCGTGCAGTTCTCAAACTACGGAGTAGGACAAGACTCGCTACATGGTGATGCCATTCCTGGATGTTGTCACGTCACCTGATCGCGCTATCACCGGTTGGGTGGATATGAAAGTCACAATCAACTGAGAATTTCAGGTTTAAGCGCGCTGTCTCTTTGCATTTCGCTAAGTGGGTACAGGGAACAAGGGGTGCGCCATGTGGGGCTTGAAGCAGTCAGGAGTAGGGTGTGTGTGGCAAATTGGGTGCTGTTTGCCCGCTACGATTGCCTGGGCGCAGCCTCCGGCAGATACTGCACCGATCATGCTTGATCCGATTCAGGTAACCGCCACACGCAGCCCGCGGCAGCCTTCACAAATTCCTGGCGCTATCTCGCTTATTTCGCGGGAGCGGCAGCATGATTATCTGCCTGGCAGGACACTGGATGAGTTTGGGCGCGGCACACCGGGCGTTTTTTTCCAAAATCAGTTCAACTTCGCGCAGGACTTGCGTATTGCCATCCGTGGTTTCGGTGCGCGCTCCGCATTCGGTGTGCGCGGGATCCAGATGCATGTGGATGGCGTTCCATTGACCCTGCCCGATGGCCAGACCCAGCTCGATGGCATCGACCCCTCCCTGATAGAGCGCATGGAGATTTTGCGCGGCCCTTCAGCTTCCTTGTTCGGCAATGCCTCGGGTGGCATGATCAGCATGACCACACTGACCGCCCCGCATGAGGGATGGGTCATTGCGCCGCGCCAGGTATTCGGTCAGTTTGGTCAATTCAAATCGGAAATCTACGCCGGTGGACGAAGCCAGCTGCTCGACTATGGATGGTTCGGTTCTTATCTGCGGCAGCGTGGCTGGCGCGATCACAGTGAGACGGAAAATCTGTTTTCTCAGCTCAAGCTGAATTATCTCAGCGGGGATGATGCTGACTGGATGCTGGTGTTCCGCAAGTTTTATTCCCCGGAAACCCTGGATCCCGGTGGATTGACGCTGGCTGAGCTGCATGCAGACCGCAGGCAGGCATCTCCGGGCAATCTGCGTTTCAATGCAGGCGAACGTATCAATCAGGAACAATTCGCACTGCGGTATCGCAAGGCCATCTCCGCTGCCCGTGAATTGACTGTGACCGTCCACGGCTTACACCGCGATTTCCGGAATCGCTTGCCGTTCGTCGCAGGGGGGCAGGTATCATTCGAGCGCTGGGTGGGGGGCGTGAGCATGCAATATGTCAGTGATCACACCCTACTGGAACGGCCCAACCGTCTCCTGGCGGGATTCGATTACGGCATTCAAAATGATGACCGCCAACGCTACCACAATGATTTCGGCGCACGCGGGGCGCTTGCTTTGAATCAGATCGAACGGGTGCAAAGCATCGGGCCATTCTTCCGCAGTGAATGGGAAGTCAGCGACAGGCTGGCTGTTACACTGGGCGGGCGCTGGGATTGGTTGCATTACCAGGTCAAGGATAAATTCCGGGCTGATGGCGATCAATCCGGTACCCGGACATTATCTCAGGCAAGTGGTACCGTTGGGTTCGTGTATCGTTTGGCCGATCGTCATCAGTTTTATGCCAATGCCGCATCGGTATTCGAAGCGCCGACTACGACCGAGTTGATCAATAATCCGGCTGGTGCGGGCGGATTCAATCCCGATCTGGATGCGCAACTTTCCTTGAGCCGGGAATTGGGTATACGCGGCGAATTGGCCGGACTAGACTATGAAGCAACAGGTTTTTTAATCAGCTCCCGGGATGAAATTCTGCCGTTCGAGCTGGCAGCATTCCCGGGGCGTGCGTTTTTCCGGAATGTCGGCAGGTCCCGCCGGCTAGGGTTCGAAGGAAGTCTGTCGACCCCTGAATGGAAAGGCTGGCGGGCACAAATGGCTTATAGTTACTCGGATTTCACTTTTCAGACATTTGACAGTGATGCCAACAACTTGCAGGGCAATGCGCTGCCGGGCATTCCAGCGCATCGATGGGACGGAAACATCCGTTATGCCCACCCATCTGGTTTGTTTGGACAATTGTACCTGCAACGAGTAGGCAGTTTTTTTGCAGACAACGCGAATACAGTTACCAATCCTGCCTATCTCCTGGGCCAACTGCTCTTTGGGTGGGAGATCAAGCGCAACGATATAGAGGGATCGGTATTTGCCGGGATCGATAATTTATTTGACGCACGTTATAACGCGAATGTGCGTATCAACGCCGCGGCCGGCCGGTTCTTCGAACCTGGGCCGCCGCTCAATGTCTTTGGAGGAGTCCGTGTCCGGTTGCTGGTTTTTTAATGCGCATCAAAGCAGGAAAATGCGGGCACACTGTTCTATATTCTCTGCTGCCAATGGCGGTGTAACCAGAATCTATCACAAGTTTTATAGTGCGTATAAACTTGTGCTGCATAGGGCAGCTTTGACCACTGAAGCGAAGGGTGCATTTTATGCACCGCGCTACGGTGAGGTGATGCATAAATGGCTATTTGAGAAGCAGAATGAATCAGGATTCATAGCGCTTTCCATTGCCTCTTCCAGTGTCAACCCGATAGGTGATACGATGAACCGTGACTATGCATTCACCTTCCCGATAATAGTTTAGAAGCCTATATGTAGGTGAATAAGGTTGGGCAAGTGTCGTGATATACGCTTGCGTCGATCAGCAAACGAGGCCAAGGAGGATAGATTTATGCTGCGCAATTTTCAGGGAATCATGGTGGTGATCTTCAGTCTTTGGTTGGGCGTGCACTTCCCGGTATTTGCTCAGCCAGCTCCGGCAGAATTTGAGGTCAAAACGGTTGCAACCGGTCTGAATTTTCCATGGGGGATGGCGTTTCTGCCCGATGGCCGTTTATTGGTCACGGAGCGTGTCGGCCGATTACGCATTGTTTCGCCAGAGGGTGACGTTTCTGACCCAGTGCAGGGTGTGCCAGCCGTGTACAGTGAGAAGCAGGGGGGGTTGCTGGGTGTCGCGATCGATCCGGATTTTGCTCGTAACCGTACAATCTACCTGTCTTACGCAGAACGACAGGGCAGGCTGGCAGGCACGGCGGTTGCACGGGCAGAGCTTGCGGGATTGGCACTGAAGAACTTGCGGGTAATTTTCCGCCAGCAGCCAAAAACGAGGGGCGCGCAGCATTTTGGTTCCCGCTTGGTGTTTGCACCGGATGGTAATTTATTTGTAACACTGGGAGACCGTGCGGAATATATGCGAGAAGCCCAGCGGATAGAAAATCATCTTGGCACATTGATCCGCATCCGCCCGGATGGAACGGTTCCCGCTGACAATCCCTTTGTTAACAATCCTCAAGCCAAACCGGAAATCTGGTCCTATGGTCACCGCAATATCCAGGGGGCCGCGCGTCATCCCGAGACCGGTGCGATCTGGATTCATGAACATGGTCCACGCGGTGGGGATGAAATCAATATACCCAAATCCGGCAAAAATTATGGCTGGCCGGAAGCCAGCTATGGCACGCATTACTGGATGGCACCCATCAAGGATGAACATGCTGAACAGGGATTTGAAGAGCCGATTTACTACTGGACACCTTCCATCGCGCCTTCCGGCATGGCCTTTTATACAGGGAAACTGTTTCCCGCCTGGCGTGGCAATTTGTTTGTCGGCGCTTTGGCAGGCAAGCAATTGGTCAGGTTGGTGACCGATGGTGAGCGCATCGTTCAAGAAGAGCAATTACTGAAAAATTACGCACGTATCCGCGATGTCGAGCAGGGCCCGGATGGTGCGCTGTACCTGCTGACGGATGAGGTGAACGGCAAGCTGATCAAGCTGGTGCCAAAGGCCTCTGAAGCAGCACCGCAATCTGGTGGCTGATAGGGGATGCTTGGTTGCTTATTATTTCTGCTTCTGAACCATTGCCAGTTTCAATACGGTGCATAAAACGTATTCTATGTATTCCAGTGGCAGCCAGCATCGTGCGTAGGATGCCTTGCCCTGTGGCTTTAAAGCCGATCATATCGGCCTTTTCTTTCAACTGAAAATGTAGTTACCAATCATCTGACAGGCACTAGTGCTCCGTTCCGCCAAACCGCTTACATGAAATCGCGCCTTCGCCTGTCATGCGTTGTTGCAAATCCTCGTCATAGCTACGGCTATGACTGCGGTTTGCGCCTAGCCTGGCAGGCGAATCCATCGATTTCATTTGTAAGCTAATTGACGGAACGGAGTACTAGGCTGGCCAGCGTGCGGGCATTAAGTGGTGCAGCGCCATCGGCGTCATTATCGAAATAGACATGAACTTCCTTGTTTTCTTCCAGCCAGCCATTTACCTGTTGCGCCCAACACTGAAGTGCCTGGACAGGGTAGGAGGAAGCATAAGTGGCGTCATGGCCATGCAGGCGTATATAGACCAGGTTGGTGGTGATGGCCTGCCACATGGGCCAATCGGCGGCATCCGACTGACACACGGCTATTCCGTTGGTATGCAGGCAGGTTGCGACTTGTTGATTGAACCAGGAAGGATGACGGAATTCGATTGCATGCCGTACTTCCGGCCAAGCGGTGAGAGCCTTGGCAAACTCGCCCAATCGAGCGAGATCCATGTCCAGGGCAGCCGGTAACTGCCAGAGCACAACCAGCAATTTGGCGCCCAGCCCCTGAGCGCGCTCGCGTTCAAGGTGAATGCCCGGCAGGGTATCCAGGAGTTTTTTGTAGTGTGTCAGGTAGCGGTTGCCCTTGAGGCTGAAGCGGAAATCGGGCGGGGTTGCATCATGCCAGCGACGATAGGTCTCCCGGCTTTGCAGACGGTAGAAGCTGGCATTGATTTCAACGCTGTTGAAATGGCGGCAATAAAAGCCTAGCCATTGTTGTTCGGGCAGACCATAATAGAAGCCATTCCGCCAGGCGGTATAATGCCAGCCGCTGGTGCCGATATGGGCACGGGCAGGCATGGCTATCCTTTGATACAAATCAGCGGTTCCAGGCATGCGATCTTGCGCGCCAATCCTGCCTGATCGGCCGTATTCACTACGCTGGATACGTTTTTGTATGCGTCCGGGGCTTCCTCTGCCACTCCCCGTAATGACGGACTGCGTATCAGTATTCCTCTGGCCGCCAGGTCATCCACGACTTTACGGCCTCTCCAGTTTTTGTGGGCCTGATGCCGGCTCATGGCACGGCCTGCGCCATGACAGGCCGAACTGAACGCCAGTGCTTCGCTTTGCTCTGTGCCAGCGAGAATATAGGAGCTGGTGCCCATTGAGCCACCGATCAAGACCGGCTGGCCTACAGCACGCAGGGCGGCAGTCATTTCAGGATGACCGGGGCCGAAGGCGCGGGTGGCCCCTTTGCGATGTACGTAAAGCTCGCGCAAGTTACCGTCCACGAGATGCGTTTCTACTTTGCAGGTATTGTGAGAAACGTCATACAGCAGCGACAGCTGCGCGTCTGGAAAGAAGTGAGAAAATGCCTGGCGTGTCAGATGGGTCAGAATCTGCCGATTGGCAAGTGCGCAGTTGATGGCCGCACGCATGGCGCCGAGATATTCTTGTCCCAATGTGGAATTGATCGGCGCGCAGGCAAGCTCCCGATCAGGCAGGGTGATGCCATGCTGCGGGGCGGCAGTCACCATTTTTCTGAGAAATTCGGTCCCGATCTGATGGCCGAGGCCGCGTGAGCCGCAATGAATGCTGATCACGACATCCTGCTCCTGTATCCCAAAAGCCTGTGCGGTCTGGGTGTCAAATATCTGTGCAACCTGCTGAACTTCAAGGTAATGATTGCCCGAGCCGAGTGTGCCCATTTCGTCATGCTGGCGCTGTTTCGCATGTGCCGAGACACAGTCGGGACGTGCGCCGCGCATCTGGCCGCCTTCTTCGATGCGTTCAAGATCGGCAGCATTTCCATAGCCCTGTTTGACCGCCCAGGCGGCGCCGCCCAGAAGCATTGCGTCCATCTCGGCTAAATTCAGGCGGATGGCGCCGGTACTGCCCAGACCGGCTGGAATCTGATTGAACAGGCTGTCGGCCAGTATTTTTTGGACCGCCAGAATATCTTCCGTTTTTAAGCCGGTATGCAAGCATCGCACGCCACAGGAAATATCGAAGCCAACTCCGCCTGCAGAGACCACCCCACCTTCTTCTGGATCGAATGCGGCGACCCCGCCAATCGGAAAGCCATAGCCCCAATGTGCGTCCGGCATGGCATAGGCAGCCTTGACGATGCCGGGCAGTGTGGCGACATTGCAGATTTGCTCGTAGACCTTATCATCCATTGCGTGAATCAGTGCCGCATCGGCATAGATGATTGCCGGCACGCGCATCGCACCATGGGGAGCGATCTCCCAGGCGAATTCAGTGTGGCGGGAAAAGCGTGTCTCGTCCATAGATGGTGCCCTCCGTCAGAAAAGGTCAGCGCCTGGAAGCGGTGAATCATTCCGCCATCAACACGCTTGCAATGATTCAGTTAGATGGATTCATACCTTTGTTGCCAGTGCGCTTGCTTTGCCTCGCGCATTAATGCGCTGATTTGAAGTCATTTGGCTAGGAGGCTGTCCGAGAATAGACTGATCTACTGCGGACGAGCCTGATTGGCCGGATTTTCCGATCCTTTTCGTTAAATAGAACGACTATTCGCCTCAAATGATCGAAAAATCCAACTCAACCAGCCTCGCCCTCGCTACGATCGCTATTCTCGGACAACCTCCTAGACATCGATGACACATTGAGCGACCCATTCTCCGTTGGGCGTTTGCCCCACATGCAAGGCCGTATAGGTGGCGCCCTTGACTTCCACTGCCATGTGATGCCTGGTTTTGCTCATTGCTTCGCCAAATGCACGGGCGCTGATAGAGTGATCTTGCAACTGGATCTCAAAGTGGCTGAAAAGCAGCTTGCGCGTAGCCATTTCATAAACCAGCGCGTTGAGCCAATCGATCAGGAGCAATTCATCATCCGGGGCTTGGCAGATGATGCTTACCATTTCCAGCGCTTTGACCTGTTGCGGATCAGTGATGGCAGCCGTCATTGCCAGGGCCGCTTGTTCAAAGGCTTCGCCTAGTGTGTGGCCGATGCCGCGAATACCAATATCGGCTTCATGCGGAAAATGTTCCCAATGCGGATGATTCATGCTCAGCACCCTTTGTGTGATTAGTCACTGAGAATTCTCGGATGAGGGTTATTCTAATCCTATCTTGATCTTGATTTGTGGAGTATCGTATTTACACGTATTTATAAGTATTTACACGTATTTACCCGGCTCTCTTGATTCTGTCACAGTTGCCTCCATATCCAATATACCGGGTACAAATTTGTACAGGAGGAAATTTTCTATGCACGCTATTCGCCCACCTGCTTGTGCGGGCCTCTTTTATCCTGCCGACCCGCGTCAACTGGCGCAAGATGTTCAGTGTTTGCTGGCGGATGCGCCACAGCCTGCATTAACGCCAAAGGCGCTCATCGTTCCACACGCGGGCTATATTTATTCCGGACCGATCGCCGCTTCGGCCTACGCGACGCTGCATGCCATGGCTGCCAATATTCGGCGAGTGGTCTTGCTAGGCCCGGCCCACCGGATGCTGATACGCGGGCTGGCGTTGCCTGAGGCCGAAGTGTTTGAAACCCCATTGGGGCGCATCAATCTTGATATTGCAGCGATGGAAGCGATCAAATCTATCCCTCAAATTATCGTCAGTAACCAGGCACATGCGCTGGAGCACTCGCTGGAAGTGCAATTGCCTTTCTTGCAATGCCTGCTGCCCAATTTTTCCCTGCTGCCGCTATTGGTGGGTCATACTTCTGATGAAGTGGTCGCAGAGGTGCTGGATACATTGTGGGATGGGGACGAGACACTCATTGTCATCAGCTCTGATTTTTCGCACTGTCTTCCTTATGCGCTGGCGCAGCATGTGGATAGTGAAACAATTGATGCCATTCTAGCCTTGCATGCGCCGCTCGATCCTGATCGGGCATGCGGCAGCATCTCGGTGGATGGTCTGATCCTCGCTGCGCAAAAACATCATCTGTCGCCGCATTTGCTGGATTTGCGCAACTCTGGAGATACGGCGGGTGCACATGATCAGGTTGTGGGGTATGCGGCGATTGCTTTCACCGAGGCACATAAACATGCTAACTGAAGCAGGAAAATGCTTGCCAGGCATTGCCCGCACCGCGATAGTGGATGCGCTTGGCACGGCTGATCGAGCGACAGCTGGCACCATGGCAGAGGCTGCGCCATGGTGCCTGGAAGAGGGCGCATGCTTTGTCACGCTCAAGCGGGGCGGTCACTTGCGCGGCTGCATCGGCACACTGGAAGCCTATCGACCCCTGCTGGTCGATGTGCAATACAATGCCGTGTCTGCTGCGCTGCATGATTCCCGTTTTTTGTCCGTCACACCCGGCGAGCTCGTAGATATAACGATAGAAGTTTCCGTGCTTTCCTCCCCCGAGCCGCTGAGTTTTGAAAATCAACCGGAAGCCTTGGCGCAATTGCGCCCGGGGCGGGATGGTATCGTATTCGAATATCGATCTTTTCGAAGTACATTCTTGCCACAGGTATGGGAAGACCTGCCACAGCCTGAACAGTTTCTTGCCATGCTGAAGCAAAAAGCAGGGCTGCCGGCGGATTTCTGGGCAGAAGGCATCAGACTTTCGCGCTATGGCGTGACCAAGTGGCACGAAGCAGTCGAGGAGCGTTGACATGGACGAACCTATTCGCGCTGTCGAGCAGCATCCGGCAAAATATTGGCATTTACTTGCGGATGGCCGTATTCAGTGCGACCTGTGCCCGCGCGATTGCAAATTGCATGAGGGACAGCGTGGCGCCTGTTTCGTGCGTGGGCGCATGCACGACAGGATGGTACTGACGACCTATGGCCGTTCTTCCGGTTTTTGCATCGATCCGATCGAAAAAAAACCGCTCAACCACTTTTATCCTGGCAGCAGTGTCCTGTCATTTGGTACCGCTGGCTGCAATCTGGCCTGCAAGTTTTGCCAGAACTGGGATATTTCCAAATCACGGGAATTTGACAAACTCGCCGCCGAGGCAAGTCCCGAGGCAATTGCCCGCAGTGCGGCCAAGTTCGGCTGTAAAAGCGTGGCATTCACCTACAATGATCCCGTGATCTTTGCCGAATACGCCATGGATGTTGCCGATGCCTGTCATGCTCATGGCATCAAGACGGTTGCGGTCACCGCAGGTTATATCCATGAACAGCCGCGTCGTGATTTTTTCACCAAGATGGATGCGGCCAATGTCGATCTCAAGGCGTTTACCGAGGATTTCTATGTCAGGCAAACGGGTGGGCATATCCAGCCCGTGCTGGATACCTTGGCATATCTGAAGCATGAAACCGATGTCTGGTTCGAGCTGACTACATTGCTGATACCTGGACTTAACGATTCCTCGGCAGAAATACAAAAAATGAGCGAATGGCTCGTCAAAACGCTCGGCGCGGAGGTGCCGTTACATTTCTCGGCTTTCCATCCTGATTACAAGATGCTTGATATTCCAGCGACATCTGCCGCCACACTGAGGCGTGCACGGGCTGTCGCGCGCGCAGCCGGTCTACTGTATGTCTACACCGGAAACATCCATGATCCCGAGGGGGATGCCACGTATTGCCCTGCATGCGGCAGCGTACTGATTGAACGCGACTGGTATGAAATCAAAAATTATCGCCTGACCGACATGGGACGCTGTCCGGATTGCAGTGTGCCCATCGCCGGCCGTTTCGAGACATTTACCGGCCAGTTCGGTCGCAAACATGTGCCAATCCAGATCGAGGCCGTCGAATGAATACCCTGCCGATCCCAGTAGATGATGTCGTTTTGAGTGGTGAGCTGGTGTTGCCGCCTGCTGCAGCGGGTGTGGTGCTGTTCGCGCATGGTAGCGGCAGCAGCCGCTTGAGTCCGCGCAACAGTTATGTTGCCAGAGTGCTGCAGCAGCAGGGTATCGGGACGCTGCTGTTCGATCTGCTGACACCCGGGGAAGACCGGGACTATGCCACGCGCTTCGATATCGCATTGCTGACGCGGCGGTTATTGGCCACTACCGCCTGGCTGCAGGCCCATCCGGAAACGCAGACCCTGAAACTGGGTTATTTTGGTGCCAGCACCGGTGCAGCGGCTGCCCTGCAAGCGGCGGCGGAGATGAAAACCGCCATATCGGCGGTGGTCTCTCGTGGGGGGCGTCCTGATCTGGCTGGTGAGCAAGCATTGGGTGAAGTGGCCGCCCCGACACTGCTGCTTGTCGGAAGCGAGGATTTCGGTGTGATTGAGCTCAATCAGCAGGCCTTTGCACGCATGAATTGCGAGAAAAAGCTGGTTCTGATTGGCGGGGCAACCCACTTGTTCGAGGAACCCGGTACCCTTGAGCAGGTGGCCAATGCAGCGGGGGCATGGTTTGCACAATACTTTCATGCTGCGTCTGCCGCGCCTGAAAATGCTTGATCGACGCGTTGTGACAAGCGGCCAGAAATGGCCAGGCAGGTCAGGCGATGATGCAGCAATAATCGGCGCTTGAACGGATTGCTGGCTGCCGATGCCGGAACAGGCGGCGCAGCCTGTTAATCGCTACTATGCATGGAGGCAAGACTCATGGAGCAGACTGCAACAGCATTCGAACTTCCCAATGACATTGTTCCGCTGGTTCCCATGAGGAATGTCGTGCTGTTTCCTCATGTACTGATGCCGATTGCGGTGGGCCGTCCCAAATCGGTGGCTGCGCTCGAGCAGGTGCTGCATCGCGATTCCCCGATAGGTATTCTGTTGCAACGTGATGCTACGATCGATGATCCCGGTAGGGATGCGTTGTGCACTGTTGGCACATTGGCGAAAATTGTGCGCCACGTCACCGATGCGGACAAGTTGTATCATGCTGTGTGTCAGGGAATTGTCCGTTTCCGCATCGAGGAATTCATTGAGGGTTATCCTTTTCTGGCTGCGAGAATCAGCCGTATTGAAGAAGCTACCCAGATCACTACGCAAACCGAGGCCTTGGCTGTCCAGCTGCGCGAGCGCGCCAGCGAGTTCATGTCATTGGTGCCGGGGTTGCCGGCGGAACTGGGCCATGCCCTGCAGTCAACACGCGCACCGGCGCAGCTGGCCGATATTACGGCCAGTCTGCTGGATGCCGAAGTCAGCGAGAAACAGATGCTGCTCGAAATGCTCGATATCGATGCGCGCTTGCAGAAAGTGTTGCAAATCCTGTCGCATCGCATCGAGGTATTGAGACTGTCCAAGGAGATCAGCGAGCGTACCAAGGAACAGATGGAAGATCGCGAGCGCAAGTTTTTGCTGCGCGAGCAAATGAAAGCCATTCAGAAGGAGCTGGGCGAGGGAGAGGATAATGAGCAGGACATCAGGCAACTCAGCGAAGCAATTACCGAGGCCGGCATGCCGGCAGAGATCGAAACGGGCGTGCGCAAGGAATTGCAGCGCCTGCAGCGTATGTCAAGCGCATCGGGCGAGTATTCGATGCTGCATACTTACCTGGAGTGGATGACCGATTTACCCTGGCAATTGCCGGAAGATGTGCCGATCGATCTGCCTGCCGCGCGCCAGATTCTGGAGGCCGACCATTTCGGATTGGAGCGCGTCAAACAGCGCATTATAGAATTTCTGGCGGTGCAAAAGCTCAAACCGCAGGGGCGTGCCCCGATCCTGTGCTTTGTCGGGCCGCCCGGAGTGGGAAAAACTTCACTCGGTCAGAGCATTGCACGTGCGCTGCAGCGTGCGTTCGTGCGTGTTTCATTGGGGGGCGTCCATGATGAAGCAGAAATGCGTGGCCATCGCCGTACCTATATTGGCGCAATGCCGGGCAATATCATTCAGGGGATACGCAAGGCTGGCGCGCGCAATTGCGTGATGATGCTGGATGAAATCGATAAGTTGTCAGCCAGTCTGCACGGGGACCCGTCGGCTGCATTGCTTGAAATTCTCGATCCGGAGCAAAACGCAACCTTCCGGGATAATTACCTTGGCGTCCCCTTCGATCTCAGTCGTGTGATTTTTATCGCCACGGCCAATGTACTCGACCATGTTTCCCCGCCAGTGCGGGACCGCATGGAGATTATCGATCTGCCCGGCTATACCCAGGAGGAAAAGTTGCAGATCGCTCAGCGTTATCTGATTCAGCGTCAACGTGAAGCCAATGGCCTGCAGGCAGGCCATTGCACACTGACTATAGAGGCATTGAACAAGCTCATTGGGGAATACACGCGCGAGGCCGGCTTAAGGCAACTCGAACGGGAAATAGGGCGTGTCATGCGGCATGCGGCGCTGCGCATCGCCGACAATCCGCAACTGCAGGTGCATGCCGATGTCGATGACCTTGAAGCCATTCTGGGACCAGCCAAGTATGAGCATGAAGTCGCCTCACGCACCAGTTTGCCCGGTGTGGCGACCGGCCTGGCCTGGACGCCGGTAGGCGGCGATATCCTGTTTATCGAGGCGACCAAAGTGAACGGCAAAGGCAAGCTGATACTGACCGGGCAGCTGGGTGATGTCATGAAAGAAAGTGCCCAGGCGGCCTTGACGCTCGTCAAGGCCTTGGCCAGCACGCTCAGCATTCCCGCTTCAATATTCGAAGTCGTGGACATCCATCTGCACATACCAGCGGGCGCGATACCCAAGGATGGACCCAGTGCTGGCGTGGCAATGTTTGTCGCGCTCGCTTCGCTGTTCACCGATCGGCCGGTTTCAAATGAGGTCGCCATGACAGGCGAGATCAGCTTGCGCGGGTTGGTGCTTCCGGTGGGGGGCATCAAGGAAAAGGTTCTGGCCGCGCAGCGCGCGGGGATCAAGAGGGTGCTTCTGCCTGCGCGCAATCTGAAAGATTTGCACGATGTACCCGAAGCGGTGCGATCGGCGCTGACCATTATCCCGCTTGAGACAGTTGACGATGCAGTCCAGGCAGCATTGACCTCTAAATAGAGGGGAAATTTAACTGGCCTTTTTCTATAGAGGACCTCTAAAAACTATCGCCACCCTCCCTCTGCTACCTGCAGCCAAGCAATCCTCCCGGTACACTCCAGCATCGGACTGGATTGCTTCGGTGCGAGACACCTCGCAAAGACGGTAAGGGGGGTGCGCTTGCGCACCGTTAAAGGCTGATTGCTGCTTGGGATTGACTATGTTATCGAGGCCTGCCGGAATCATCCGATGTAAATGGTGCCTGAATGATTCCGGAATGCCCCGATAACGGTTTTTTCATGGCTTAGGCATCAGGGTGACTGCGCTGAATGGTTATTGAACTTCGATGCTGCGTCGTTTTGATGCTTCCATTTTGGGAAGCATGATTTCCAGGATGCCGTTTTTTAATGACGCGGTTGCCCTGGAGGCATCGACTGTGCTCGGCAGCATGATTGAACGGGCAAAGGAAAAACTGGAAATTTCCCGCCGGAAATAATCGCCTTTTTCTTCCTTTTCTTCATGACTGGACTCGCCCTTGATCGACAGCAGATTGCCGGTGACCGAGATATTCAAGTGCTTTTTTTCGATGCCTGGCAGCTCTGCGCGGACCAGCAGCGCGTTATCGCGGTCGATGACATCCAGACTGGGTAGGCGTTGTCCTTCAGTTTCAAAGACGTTGTCGAACACTGAAGCGTCACGCCGCCCTAATGATGGCCAGCGCGGGTGGAACAGGCGGTCGAAAATCCGCTCCATCTCGGCGATGGGGTGGATTGCCGGCCATGCATATTTGGCGGGTTCCTTACTGGCTGTGACCGGAACATCCTCTTTGCTTTCTTCAAGCATGATGGTTACTCCTCAATGGTTGATCAGTGAGAAATCAGCTCGGTGTTGGCTAAAGCCAGCTTTCGGCCTGGTCGATGGGGTGAATCATGACCACTGTCTGGTGTTGGCCCTGCTGTTCCAGGTCGTTGAAAAAAAGCTCACCGGAAAATTGTAGATTGTTGCCGACAACATTGAAGGGATGGCCGATGCGCGAAAGAAAGCGCAAATACGGGTTGACCCGCTCACCTTTGCGCAGGGTGATTTCAGATAATTGCGGCAATACTTCGGAGATATGCTGGCCGCCCAATTTGGCTGGCTGATAGCCCAGTAATTTTGCGCCGCTGTCATTGCAATTCTGGATTATGCCATCTTCCGTGAGAACCAATACCGCAACTTTATCTTTGACATGCCCAGCCGCCCGGGGTACTTTGTTTCGCTGTTTGTGAATCGATTGCGCTTTCATTGATTTGTCTCCTTTTCTGCCGCTAACCAATCATCCAGTTCTTGTCCCGGCGTAAATCCGCGTGCCTCAGCCTTGTAATAAGCTGAAACCGCGATGCGCGCCTCCAATTCTGCCGGCGGGCTTGCCTTGGATCGGGATCTGGGCGTCTTGCCTGCCACAGATAATTTGCTGCCCTTAGTCTGTGAAACGGTCGCTTTCAAATTAACCTCCTGCTCACGTGGTATTGTCTGAAGTGGTTATGTTTTTTAGCTTCCTTTTGTTGCTGTTAATTTACTAAAAGTTACTTGACAAAAAAATACGTACGGACACTTAGTTGGTCGTATTTTTGTGTATGATGATCACTCGGGTGCCAAGAAATGTTGAGAATCATTGAAAATCCATGTATGACTCTGAACCAAGTGTTGACGTAGATGTGACTGGCTCTATATCTGGCATTAGTCTGCACAAGTTGTTTGCTGCTTTGCCTGAAGCCTGTTTGTTGGTTGACCACAGCGGGCGGGTATTATTGACCAATACAGCCGTGCAAGATCTGTTTGGCTATACTGAAGCTGAATTTTGCACTCTGGAAATTGAGTCACTCATTCCTGCGCGTTTTCGGAAACACCACCGGTCTTACGTTGATGCGTATCTTGCCAATCCCAGGAAGCGATCATTGGGGGATGGCAAGCGACTCATCATGCTGCGGCGCGATGGACAGGAATTGATGGTGGATATTGGTCTGAGTCCGATCGTTTTGCCGACAGGGCTTTGCATTCTGGTTACATTGAATGCCGCGGCACGGCGGCGTCAAGCCGAACAGGCGCTGCGAATCAGCGAGGAGCGCCTGCTGCTGGCCAAGCAGGCAGCAGGCCTCGGGGTGTTCGACTGTGATTGCCAGCGCAGAGTAATATACTGCGATGAACGACTCAATGAGATTTGTGGAAATGGTGGTGGAGAGACCATTTCCCATGATGAATTTCTGGCAATTATTCATCCCAACGATCGCCCCTTGTTTGAAAACGCGCTTGAACAGGCGACCAATCCGGATGGGGAAGGTCGATTGCATGTCGAGTTTCGGCTGCGCCCCAATGCCACTAACCAGGTCGGTCGCTGGGTGGTGATTGTTGGGCGCGTGCATTTCAAGGCCAGGCAGGCCACAAGACTGGTCGGCATCGTGCGCGATATCACCGAACGTAAAATTTACGAAAAGAATCTGCTGGTACAGCGGAACGAGACCGAGACTTTTTTCAGGCAGCAAGTGGCGTTAGGTACCGCCTCGGCCATCGCGCATCAACTCAATTCGCCATTGACCGCTATTTCAATCTATAGTGAGGTGGCCTTGCGTACCATGCAACAAGATCCCCTCGAACTGGATAAAATGAAGTGTGCGCTCGAAGCTTGTGTCATGCAGGCACAGTTGGCTGGTCGCAGCCTGCACGAATTGCTGGTATTCCTGCAGAAAGGCGGCGTGCAAGCCGAAGTGCTCGATCTCAATGCAATCGTGACGGACGTGCTAAAGGATGTACGGGACACGGAGCTGGGTGAATTTATCTTGTTGCCTGAATTACAAGCCAATCTGCCGGCCGTTCAAGCCAATCGTGTCCATTTACAGAAAGTGTTGCTGAATCTGATCGGGAATGCGATTGAGGCGATGCGCGCAGCCAATATCGCTGGCGCGGCGATCACGGTTCGTACCGAAAATCTGACCGAGCAAAGCATGGCCAGAGTTACCGTGCAGGATAACGGGCCTGGACTCAATCAGGAAGTTGCCAGGCATGTATTCGAACCTTTCTTTACAACCAAACCCACCGGTATCGGGATAGGCTTGCCCATTTGCCATGCATTGATCGAAGCCAATGGCGGCCACCTCTGGGTCGATCCGGATTCTCGCCAGGGTGCCAGATTTTGTTTCACGCTGCCGTTTGCATAAGATGGGCGTTTTCTGGCTGATGACGGATTGATGGCAGGTATCGCGGGTTGATTGTTGATATATGAATTCAGCAGTACAAGGGCGCGCTTGCGTAACATGACACTGACGGGAAATTGCCCCAAGCCTCATGCATCTTACCGGTAGTTGTATGAAGGCATATGGTTGAGGGTTATCACCGGAAGGCGCGTTGCTAGAGACCCATGGCCGTTTCTGCCAATGCTGCTTGGCAGCAAGAGGAGGGGTATTGTACGGTGCAGGCGTCTTCTTGCAGGCGAGCGCGTTCGATAGAGGGATTGTTGATGGATTCAAAGCAGCCGGTGGTCTATATTGTGGATGATGATCCTGCAGTGCGGGATGCGTTTGCACTGATGCTTGAACAAGCCGGGGTTCATGCTCGCTTCTTCAGTGGTGCGGAAGATTTCCTGGCGGCCTATCAACCGGATTTTGCCGGTTGTCTTGTTCTGGATGTGCGCATGCCGGGCATGGATGGTATTCAGTTGCAACGAGCGCTTGTTGAGCGTCGATGCACATTGCCGATCATTTTCCTGACCGGGCATGGCGATATTCCGATGAGTGTCCGGGCAATCAAAGCTGGCGCGGTGGATTTTCTCAGTAAACCGGTGACTTATTCCAAGCTGATTGCCAGTATTCGTGCGGCCTTCATTGAGCAAGAAAAACGGTACAAGGCCAGCGAGCCTAATCATGAAGCGAGGGCGCGTCTCGAGAAACTCACCAAGCGCGAACGAGAAGTGGCGGTCTTGGCTGCTCAGGGGCTTTCCAGTAAGGAGATTGCCACCCAGTTAAATATCAGCTATCGTACAGTCGAAATCCATCGCTGCAATATCATGCGCAAGATCGGTGCGCGTAGTTTACTAGAGCTTGCGCGGGTTGTGCGCGAAAGCGGCTGGCAGCATATCTGAAGCCCAGCGCGGTTTCAGTCTGGAAATCCTTAGAAGCTGTTTGGAAATGCTGAACTTGAGTGATCGTGCCCCAGGAGACTGTCCGAGAATAGACTGATCTACTGCGGACGAACCTGCCAGGCTGGATTTTCCGATCCTTTTCGTTGAATAGAACCACTATTCGTCTCAAATGATCGAAAAATCCCGTTCAGCCAGCTTCGCCCTCGCTACGATCGCTATTCTCGGACAGCCTCCTAGTATGACGCATGTGGATACGAATGGTTTTTCCAAACCGTGAGCATCTTGGCAAGCGACTCGGTATCGAAGCCAAGCTGACGTTAGGCTGGATTGCTTCGCTGTGCTCGCAAAGACGGCAGAAAACAATGGCCATCCGCAATTTTAACCGCCGTCTTGGCGAGGCCCAATGGGCCGCGGCCATCCAGATGCTTTTCGGTAACAATAACGCTACAGTTGCCACAGCGTTGAGCAATCTGATCTGAGATTGGAATTCCCAAACAGCTTCTTAGGGCTCGTTAATGGTGCCGATGACAAATGTCAGGTATTGTGGACGCGCTGGCGGTAGGTTTCGAACAAACAAATACCGGCGCTGACTGAAACATTCAGACTTTCGATATGCCCGACCATGGGGATGCGCACGAGTTGATCGCAAGTTTCACGTGTCAGGCGGCGCATGCCTTCTCCTTCGGCACCCAGCACCCAGGCGATCGGGCCGGAGAGTGTCATGTCATCCAGGCTGCTATCGGCATCGGCAGTCGTGCCCATGATCCAGATGCCCATGTCCTTGAGTTCGCGCAGGGTTCTGGCCAGGTTGGTCACGGCAAAGAAAGGAACCGTATCGGCGGCACCGCTGGCGACTTTATGGACAGTCGCTGTCAAACCCGCGGCACGGTCCTTGGGTGCGATGACCGCATGCACACCCAATGCATCCGCGACACGCAGACAGGCACCCAGATTATGCGGATCCTGAACGCCATCCAGCACGAGCAGCAGGGCGGGTTCGGTCAATGCCTCAAGCAAATCCTCAAGTGTGGCAGGCTGATGTGTTTTTGTGACATGGGCGGCCACTCCTTGATGATGAACAGTGCCCGTCATTCTGCCGAGCCTGTCCGGATCACAAAGAATCAAGCGGGTTGAAGTATTCTCGGCCAGCTTGATTAAATCGCGTGCGCGTTGATCCTGTCGATGGGTGTCCAGGTAGATTTCTTTGATGCTGTCCGGGTGTTGGCGCAAACGGCTGGTAACGGCGTGGAAACCAAAGATATAGTGCGAAGTGGTCATGGTTGGAAGATGAAAAGGATGGTCGTTCAGTTTTTCTGTGTATCCACAAGTACAAAATCAATCTTGCGGGTTTCCAGATCGACCCTGACGAGTTTGACTCGCAGTCTGTCGCCGAGCCGGAAACTCTTGCCGCTGCGTTCCCCGCGTAACACATGTTTGACCGGATCGTGATGAAAATAATCGCTGGGTAGCTCTGAAATATGCACCAGGCCTTCGACATAAATATCATCCAGGGCGACAAATAGCCCAAAACCGGTGACGCCGCTGATTACACCATCAAAACTGTCGCCAATTTTATCCTGCATGTAAAAGCATTTCAGCCAGGATTCAACTTCCCGTGTGGCTTCATCCGCACGGCGCTCGGTCGTCGAGCAATGCTTGCCGAGCTCGTGCCAGTCTCCGGGAGAATAATGCTGGCCGGCGAGCGTGGCTTTGATTGCGCGATGCACCAGTAAATCAGGGTAGCGCCGGATCGGCGAAGTGAAATGGGTGTAGGTTTCATACGCCAGACCGAAATGGCCTATGTTGTCCGGACTGTACATCGCCTGGCTGAGGGAGCGCAGCATGACGGTTTGTAGCAGCTGCGCATCGGACCGGTCTTTGATGCGGGTAAGCGTGCGGGCGTAATCCTTGGCATGGGGTTCGCTGCCGCCACGCAGCTGTAATCCGAATTCTTTCAGGAAATCCCGCAGCGCAAGCAGTTTTTCTTCCGTTGGGCCGTCGTGAATTCGATAGAGCACGGGTTGTTGATGTGTCTGCAGGAAATCCGAGGCACAGACGTTGGCAGCCAGCATGCATTCCTCGATCAGGCGATGCGCATCGTTGCGCTGCACCGGGCGTATTTGTTCGATTTTACCCTGATCATTGAAAACCATTTCAGTTTCAATGGTTTCAAAATCGATCGCCCCTCGTTTCTTGCGGGATCTTTGCAATACCTTGAAAAGTTTGTTCAGTAACCGAAGATGTGGCAGCAGCTGGGCATGCTTCTTGGCAACAGAACCTTTCGGCTCTGTCAGCATCGTGGCGACAAGGTTGTAGGTCAGCCGGGCATGGGAATGCATTACCGCTGGATAGAATCGATATTCGACGAGCTCGCCTTTGGCCGTCCAGTGCATTTCGCATACCATGCACAGGCGATCCACTTGTGGATTGAGCGAACAAAGGCCATTCGAAAGCACTTCCGGCAGCATCGGAATCACCCGCCTGGGGAAATAAACCGAGTTGCCGCGATTGAATGCTTCTTTGTCCAGTGCAGCCTGCTCAGGTACGTAATGACTGACGTCAGCGATGGCCACAAATAATCTGAAGTCCTTGCCTTCCTGCTGGCAATAAACGGCATCATCGAAGTCGCGTGCAGTCTCGCTGTCGATGGTGACCAGTGGCAAATGGCGGATGTCTTCTCGTTTGGCCAGTTCCTTTTTCAGAACTCTTTTGGGAAACTTGGCGGAGGCTTGTTCGACTTCCGGTGGAAATTGGTGAGGCAGGTCGAATTTACGCAGTGCAATTTCGATTTCCATGCCTGGTGCTGCGTAATCTCCCAATATTTCCACAATATGGCCGATAGGCTGGGCCCGGTTGTTGGGCTGCTGTATGATATTGACGACGACGATTTGCCCGGAGCTGGCCTGCATGGCGCCTTCCTTGGGAATCAGGATTTCCTGGTTGATGCGCTTGTCTTCGGGTATCACGAGGCATATGCCATGTTCCGTATAAACCCGTCCGACCAGGCTGGTATTGGCGCGTTCCAGGACTTCGACGATTTTGCACTCGCGGCGGCCCCGCCGGTCTATTCCGCTGACACGCACGATGACGCGATCGCCGTGCAGCACTTTATGCATTTCTTTGGGACTTAAAAATAAATCCCCTTTCTCGTCATCCGGAACCAGAAAGCCAAATCCATCGCTATGGCCTTGTACGACGCCCTTAATGAGCTCCAGCTTCTCGGTGACGCAGATGTCGCCTTTCCGGTTACGGATAATTTGACCGGCGCGTATCATGGCGGACAAGCGGCGACAGAAGAATTCCGTTTCTTCGTCGGTGATATCCAGCAATTCGAGCAGCTTGGTTTCGTTGACCGGCACCCCCTGTTTTTCTAGGATCTGCAGGGTGAACTCGCGGCTGGGAAGCGCTACCCCACCGTAACGCGTGCGCTCGCGTTCAAGGAATGGGTCGAGGTCTCGTAACCGGTTTTTCTTGATTTTTTTTCTCTTGATTGACAAATCGACGGTTTCCTATAAAATTGGCGATCTTTACCGCGGTTATTATGCCTAACTAATTCCAGTTAAGGGAATGATAATCGTAAATATGCCCAGATGGCGGAATTGGTAGACGCGCATGGTTCAGGTCCATGTGCCTTCGGGTGTGGAGGTTCGAGTCCTCTTCTGGGCACCATCCTATTATATCGAATGTAATTTTGATCAGTAACAAATCATATAATATCAATAAATTAGGTGGTTTCCGCTGATGTTTCTAGTGTAACAAAATACTGCATTTCGGGGTCTTTGTCCTGTAATTACTGCACCAAAATTATACCGTGATTACATCACAAGCATGGCTACTTTCCAAAAGAGAGGAAAGTCCTGGCGGGTATTTGTATTATGGGCACTTGGCTATGATCATGAAGCCATTACAAGACTGGACTGGCTGCAAGACCATTAAGCGGCGATAGGTTTTGCCTTCTTTATTCGAGCTTTCCGTTTTGGTGTATTAAGCGCTTTCCACAGTTCGTTGCGTTGCTGCAGATTCAACCAAAAATCAGCTGTATTTCCAAAAACCGTGGCGAGCATCAACGCAGTGTCGGTCGTAATAGCGCGACGATTGGTGCACAACTCGTTGACGGTTTTTCGGCTGATATCCATCGCTTCCGCCAGCCGTCCCTGGGTAAGTTTCATGGGCACAAAAAATTCCTCAGTAATCATTTCACCGACACTGATGGGTTGTCGTTTTATGATATTCATAGCCTGCCTCACCGATAATCATGGTTATCTAGGAGGCTGTCCGAGACTGATCTACTGCGGACGATTCTGGCTGGCTGGATTTTCCGATCCTTTTCGTTAAATAGAACGACTATTCGCCTCAAATGATCGAAAAATCCCGCTCAACCAGCCTCGCCCTCGCTACGATCGCTATTCTCGGACAGCCTCCTAGCCGCCATTGCTTGTTAATGCGGATGGAGTGTTTCCCGGCCAAATTTCCTCTCAACTTCTCAAAATGATTGCTTGGTGGTGACCGCAAGTTGAGGTCACAGGTCGCGTCATCGATTAACTGCAATTTTCGGAACAGTCCGATCTTCGATCTCAGCCGGTGGGGTATAAAATGTATTAAAATATCATGGCTTTAATCGTTTGCTTGGCCGACAGTACAAAAGATCAATTTCTATGCTTCACCATGAGAAGCAGGTATCCGGGCTCCATGTGCAAGTTGATGTGAAATTCCTGAATTTGAAGACGGAGAGTGGGTATAAGGTTTGATACTTTCAGTACATGGTAGTAGATGATGCTGCACGTATCCGTGCGCTTAAGATTTATAAAAAGCATACTCAACAAAATGCTATCGACTTTGTGGGTTGCGTCATTGCCAAGCTCCTCTACCGGATCAATACGATTCATCGATTGAAGATCAGCTCGTCCCAAACGTTTCCCGGTGTTGATCGATAAACATCTTCACTTCTTCTTGAGGCGGTCGAGCTTCGTTTGAGCGAGAAACGTACTGGCCAGACGCAGAATCTCGTTGGCCTGGCGCAGTTCACTGACTTTGCGCCCCAAGGTCCTGATGCATTCCTGTGCAGCGGTCAGGGTGTGTTCCGTTGTGAAGGTGCTTTTGTAAAAGCCGGTACAGGCGCTTGCGAGTTGCTCATGGCCCGCTGCTGTCGCGCAGCTGAGGCCCACCAATCTAGTTGGGTAAAGGTTCTGGCGAAGTATTGCTTCCATCCTTGTGCGTCAGCACTGCCTAAAAAACTGCCGTCTTCCCCAAGCACTTCATCTGCCTTTGGTATGTGGACCATGGCTGAAACTGGCAAGCAGCCCAGCTCGGAAAGAAAGGCGCGCATGCCTACAGCTGCGCGTACACCTCCCCATTGCCCCGCTGAATAAGTGACAATGGCACTCGGTTTGTACGAGAACAAGGAACTGCCGAAATGATTGAGAAGATGCGCCAACGCCGGGCTCATTGAGTGATTGTACTCCGGGCTTACCATGATATATCCGTCAGCGCTCGCTATGCTTGCGGCCAGGGACTCGAGCTGAGTGGGTGCTTTCCCATGGGCATAGGCAAAATGCGGTTTGAAGGAAGGTGCAAGCTCGTAATCAAGCGGGTCAACCAGTTCCGCAACATGAATGCCTTGGTTTATTTCTGTAATGCATGCTCGCGCGACGCGTAACCCCAGCCGGGGCGGTTTGGGTGGGGTGCTGTTTCTCGCCGACCCGAGGAATACCAAAAATTTCAGAGGCGTATCTGGCGATTTTGTCATGTTTCAAGCTGGTTATTCTGAATGCCTGGATGGGCTTTATTCTATTCTACTGGAGTCTGCATGCTTAATGATATTTGACGCACCAAGGGAATGTTTGTAAATTGAAACTGCTTGACAGATGAAAAGCGGATATCTTTCTGTTTCTCGGTTAGCTTGTGATCAACGCACCGGGAACATTTCCGGGCTGCCTCATTTACTTGCGTAAAATTGGAGCATGCGATGATCTCTTCAAAACATATTCCCATCATAAAAATACGGCCCATCATCGTTGGTGTCGTGGTTTCCATATCGTTATCAGTTCATGCCGAAGACAGCGCGCAGCCGCGTGACGGTGAAATCGTCTATACCAAAATATGAGGATATTGCCATGATGTCGGCATAGGCCCGAACATTAAGGGCCGGCAGTTACCCCTGGAATATATCAACCATATCGTGCGGCATGGGTTGCGGGCCATGCCTGCTTTTCCCGAACCCTATATCAGCGACGAAGAGCTGAAGCAGGTTGGACGGTTCATCTACTGATTGGTCAACAAAAGAATGGGGAGGAATCATGGATGCTCAACGGCGCTTGCTGCTTAAGGGGGTGGTTGTGGGCGGTTTATCGGGTCCGGGACTGATCGGGTCGAGTATGAGTCTGGCAAGTGATCCAGCAGGGGCTGCGATGCACGCAGAGTTTACAAAGCCCATTCTGGCACTTGTGGATGGGAGGGCCGAATACTCGGCCTTTGTTCAAGGAATGCAGGCAGCTGACCATTCGGGCTCATTGCAGCTGCACAATACGAGTCTGGGTTTGGATTTTTTGCTGACATTGCAGCGCCATGTTCAGAATGCGCGGGGGAAATATATCTTGGGTTTGGTGGATGATGCCTGTGGCACGCTTATAGTTGAATTCGCGCGCGCCGCGGGTGCATGTGTGCACTGGCTTGGCCAGCATGCAGTCAGTCTGGATCGATCACACCATCAGCTACTCAGCAGCCAAATAGTTGATGGTCGTGCAGCTTCGTTGATCCAGCAGCTTGTCGTGCATGGCGCCAGTTCCGATTTTAATCGGCAGTCGGTAGGAAGGGGAATGCACTCTTCCAGACTCACTCAACATTTGTGTGGTGCGGCAGATAGAGACCGCGGGCAGTGGGCAGTGGATCTTGGCCATGCGCTTGCCAGTCTCGGCCGGACAGCGATCCCGGCGGCACCCAGGATGGATGCTGGCCTGATGCCTGCGACGGGTCATTTTATTTCGTTTGCTTTTGAGACTTAGGGGGGCTGTCAACATGGGTGAGCAGAAATTCGACGTACTGCCGCGAGGGGTGAACCAGCAGGCGTTCCTGAAAGCCGTCGAGGAGTTTCGTAAATTGCTGGGAGATGAGAACGTTTTGACGAGACCTGAGCAATTGATCGCTTATATGAAGATCATGATGCCAGTGGATGAAGCGGAACACGCGCCATCTGCTGCGCTGACAGCGACAACTGTGGAGCAGATTCAGGCAATCGTGAGAATCTGTAACGAATACAGGATCCCGATATGGACAATCTCCACCGGCCGCAACTTTGGCTATGGCTCGGCTGCTCCCCATCATCGCGGTCAGATCATTCTCGATCTGAAGAAAATGAACAAGATTCTGCATGTCGATCCCGAACTGTGTACAGCACTGGTCGAGCCCGGTGTGACTTATCAGCAGCTTTACGACTATCTGCAAACGCATGACTTGCCGCTGATGTTGTCGATGCCCGCCCCCTCCGCTATTGCGGGTCCGTTGGGTAATACCATGGACCGGGGCGTGGGATATACCCCCTATGGTGAGCACTTTCTGATGCAATGCGGAATGGAAGTTGTCCTGGCCAATGGCGAAGTGTTGAGAACCGGCATGGGTGGCGTCAAGGGGGATAATAGCTGGCAAGTTTTCAAATGGGGATATGGGCCGACAATCGATGGCCTGTTTACACAATCCAATTATGGTATTTGCACCAAAATGGGGTTCTGGCTGATGCCCAGACCGCCTGTCTACAAGCCGTTTTCCATCAAATTTGACTCGGAGGATGACATTGCCGACATCGTGGAAGTGCTTCGTCCGTTGCGTATTGCCCAGATTATTCCAAACGCATTGGTGATAGCCAATGCACTTTGGGAAGCCGGTGGAGCCAATGTTCGCCGCACGCAATATTATGAGGGCCAGGGCGTGACACCCGATGATGTGATCGAGAGAATCTGTGCCGATAAAGGTATCGGTCAGTGGAATGTATATGCGGCGCTTTACGGTACCCGGGAACAGGTCGCCGTGAATTGGAAGATCGTTACCGATGCGATCAAGGCCCTGGGGAAGGGTACCATCATAACCGAGGAGGAAGCGGGCGGTACGGAACCGTTCAAGTATCGCGCCAAGTTGATGCAGGGAATTCCCAATCTGCAGGAGTTTGGATTATACAACTGGCGTGGCGGCGGTGGGTCCATGTGGTTTGCGCCAGTCAGTCAGGCCCGTGGCAGCGAAACCAGCAAACAGATGCGGCTTGCCAAGAAAATACTGAACAAGTACGGCCTGGATTATGTGGGTGAGTTCATCGTTGGCTGGCGTGACATGCATCATGTTATCGATGTTTTGTACGACCGCAGCGATCCCGCTGAATTCAAGGCTGCCTATGCATGTTTCCATGAATTGCTGGACGAGTTCGAGCAGCAAGGATATGCCGTTTACCGTGTTAATACTGCATTCATGGAGCGCGTGGCGCAGAGTTATGGCCCGGTTAAACGTCGCGTCGAGCACGCAATCAAGCGCGCGCTGGACCCCAACAATATTCTGGCGCCAGGCAAATCGGGAATCGACCTGGAAACATTCAAGGGGTAGTGGCTGCCGCGAAATGGACTGTTACGCTGCTGCCGGTTGGCGACATCGATGTGATCGAGAGTTGGCCGTCGTTGGCTCGCAGGATGTCCTGGACGATGGCCAGGCCAATGCCATGGCCGGGAACGGATGTATCGGCTCGCTCACCTCGTTCCAGGATTCTGGCAATGTCATCCTGATGGATACCCGGGCCGTCGTCCTCGATGCTGATTATGGTCTGGTTGTTCGCATTGTAGGCCGATATACAGACAGAGTTTTGGCACCATTTGAAGGCGTTATCAATCAGGTTGCCAAGCAATTCCATAAGATCCCCTTCATCGATGCGTACCTGTAATGCCGGATCCATTTTGATGGTTGTCTGCGGTTGTTTGCTGTAATGCGCGCGGGAGACCGCTTTGATGATTTTTTCGACCACCGGGCGCAGCGGGATCAGTCGCGAGCCAGGTGATTGTCCCACGGCGGCGGCCCGCCGTAGTTGATATTGAACAATGTGGTCCATGCGCTGGACTTGTTCGGCCAGCAGAAGCTTCAGCTTTTTTGCATCCGTTTCGGTTCGAAGAGCACCTTGCAGAATCGCTAACGGTGTTTTTAGGCTGTGGGCCAAATCAGCCAACGCATTGCGATAGCGCTGCTGATGTTTTCGCTCATGATTGAGCAAAGAATTGATATTGTCGGTCAGCCTTCTCAGCTCAATTGGATAAATGCCGTTGAGACTGTCCTGCACACCCATTTCTATGCTATTCAATTCTCTGGAAACCTTGCGCATTGGCCGTAAGCCCCAGTGCAACGCAAAGGCCTGGGTGGTCAATAGCAGGATGGCAATGATGGCCAGCCAGCTCCATAGATTCTTTTGATAACGATCGATCTGGCTATCAAACAATGTGCTGTCCATCACGACATGAAATGTGAAAGGGTGATTGATGGTCTGGGTTTCCCACTCGGTTTCAAAGCTATAGATAAAATAAGGGGTCTGATTGAGCATCAGACGCTCAAAGTTTTTATGATCGATTGCTGGCCGGGTTGCGAAGGGTGGGGTTAAATGCAGGATCGATGCGGATTGCCAAGCAATCGTTTGCGCACCATTGGTAATGTAGGCATAGGTGCCCGAGTTTAATTGATTAAGTTCAGGCAGGCCGGGAAGTTCTGCGGGCATGGATAAATTGCCTGCTGTATCCACCTCGGCGCTACCCATTAATAAGTACAGTTTACCCAACATCCGGTCTTGCAGGGCGGCCAGTGCATTGTCGTGAAAAGCGTGATCCAGGGTAAAAGCGGTTCCTCCCACAAACAGCACCAGTACGATCGAGGCACTGGATAAGATGCGTTGATTGAGTGACATCATGCGGTTTGCCCGGCATTGCTGTATGGTGCCGGTGCGATCGGCAGTCGCCGGGCGTCAATCATGCTGCGTTTTGAGTTCAATCGTACAACGATAGCCACGTCCACGCACTGTCTCGATCGGATTGAGCGTGCCGGACGGATCGAGCTTGCGCCGCAAGCGGCCGATTATGACTTCGAGCACATTGCTGTCATGCTCTTCGCCGTGCGGGTAGAGGTAATCAGCAATGACTTGTCTGGAAAATATTTTTCCCTGATTACGCATTAAAAGCTCTAGCAAGCGGTATTCAAATGTAGTGAGATTGATCGTTTGATTCTGAACGCTTACGGTTTGAGTCTCCGTATTCAGGGATATCGGGCCGCGCGCGATGATGGCATCCGGCGTGCCGGCGGCACGGCGGAGCAGGGCCTTGATTCTGGCAAGCAGTTCTTCCATCTGAAAAGGTTTGGTTAGATAGTCGTCAGCGCCAATTTCCAGGCCCTTTACCTTGTCTTCCCAGCTGGCCTGAGCGGTTAGAATGAGTATGGGCAGCAGGCTGCCTTGGTTGCGTAGCGTGGCGATGATTTCCAGCCCGGATAAGCCAGGCAGTCCCAGATCCACGATCGCAGCATCGAGCGGGTATTCACTGGCGATGTGCAGGCCTTCCTTACCGTTTGCGCTCCGATCGACCATGAATCCGGCTGATTCGAGTTGCTGGCATATTTGTTTCTGTAGATGGGCTTCATCTTCGATCACTAATATCCGCATGGCAATTATTCGGCAATCAGTGGGTGGGTAGTTGTTAGCGAGTTGATAGAATAACGCCATCGCTGGCGTTTACGGTCACAACCTGAATATTGCCCTTGCGGTTAAGTATTTTTACCCGGTAGCTGCTGGCTGAGCGGCTGACGGACAGCACGCGGCCATTGACATGTTTTTGCGCAATGGCCACGGCTTTTTGCTGAGAAATTTCAGCTTGACGAGCATTGCTCACAGACAGGAAATGTGTGGTATAAGGTTGGGCGGAAGCGATGCCGGCGCCTGGCAGTGGCGCCAGAATCGCGCCCATAAACAACAGATGATTCAGAAGGTGGCGCATGCTGGATCGATTTGGCTGGCTGCAGTCGTTGACGATGACATATAGAGGCTGGCCATGCAGTCAGACGTCATGCCAGCCCCGTGATTCAATAGCCTATCATAATTCGTGCATTGCCTGAACGAATGCCCAGTGAAAAATTATCACGTGGACCGTAGTAATAGCCGCCGCCATAGGGTGGTGCATAGCGGTATGGGTTGTAATAGCCATGCCGTGCATGACGTCGATTTTTGTAAAATTGCTTCTGCCTGCGATGGTCGCGGGGTGCGACGTATCTTGGATCGCCACGGCCAGCGGAACCGAAGTAGTAATTGTTCTGCTGGTTGCCATAGACATGCTGAGAATTTCTTGCCTGGGCGACTACCGGCATTGCCAGCGTAATTGCCAAAAATAAAACTGACAGTATTGCCACTGACGAAAAGGCTTTGGTTTTCATAGTATTTCTCCTTTTGTCTGGATGGTTTGCCTCAAGTGTTGTTGCCTGGAATCTACTATAGCCCGAGCCGCCTGAACGCAAGCTGAACGAATCGGAAAATTATTGGGCGGACTTGTTTCTTGCGGGCGCTTTGGGCCGCAGGGTAGGGCGGTATGGAATTTGATCAATAGCCGCTGCGGTTTTTGCTTTGATTTGTAGGAGGAGAAAGAGAAATCTTGCCTTGAGCCGATAACCTGCCCAAATGTGCCATTGGCCGCCGATGGCAGAGCGCTCGCGGCGCGCGGGATGGATGGCTGAGGATCGCAAGAAAATCAGTGTATTTTTTTAGTACGAGGCAATTTTTGCATTAAATGTGAAATAAACGTAGAATCACGCGATTCAGAAATAAAGTGAAAGAGTGTAGCAACTGTAGCAACGAGAAAATTATTGGAGAATTAAAGATCTATGGCAAATACTGCACAAGCTAAAAAGCGCGTAAGGCAGACCGCCAAGCAGCGTGAGCGGAATTTCGGTTTGCGCTCCAGGCTGCGTACTGCAATTAAAGGTATTAGAAAAGCGATTGCCACGGGCGATAAGGGCCAGGCAGAAGCTACCTTCAGAAAGTCGGTTAGTACCATCGACTCGATAGCAGATAAAGGCATCATTCATAAAAACAAAGCATCGAGGCATAAAAGCCGCCTTTCCAGCGCCATCAAAGCGATGGGTTGAGGTGGTTCACAATTTACCCGTCTCTAAACGGGTATAAACATTCAATAA
>NZ_JBEUDO010000020.1:0-49229 GCF_050584665.1 Nitrosomonas sp. ANs5 | reverse complement strand
GCGCAAAAGTTCACCATCCTCTTTAAGCCGTCTCACATCATTGGAAATGGTTTTTTGTGAGTACATCGTTTTTTCTGCTATTTTTGTCTGGGTCAACCCACTTTCAATCATTTTCTTGACAGTTCTTCTACGAGCTTCCGGCTTTTGTTTTTCAATATGTTGAGTAGAGCTGTGGGCATATCCTTCCATTTCAGAATGCGTTTGAATTACTCTAGCTTTTCCGTCAGTTGAATCCGCTTTGACTGTAATACTGCCATCACTTGACTGCTTGATTTCATAGTGACTCACAGTGCCTTGCTCAATGCCAGTAGCTAAGGCACGGAGGGTATTAGCAATATTTGTCTTTGACTGAACTACTAGGGGGTTGTCATCTTTCATTTCTTGCTCCATCTGCGCTGACCGTGGAGCTATCCTAGCGCAAAGTACTAGTAATTGCTAGTACTACTTCTCGCTATTCGTCTGCAACGCTAATTAGATTTAGACAGAAATGAAAACTAGGTCATAATACCGTCTAAGTCAAGAATGCGATAAAAATATGATGAAATATCATGCCGATAGGGTTGACATTGATTTTATATGCGCATAAATTTTGACGGATGGGCAATGACTATCGTATCGTTGTTGAACGATTGAAGGCAGATGGTGTGCTCATGGTGGTCATGCAAATTCCCTCCCAGCTTCCAACAGAGAAACAGTGTCTATTTCTGTTGGAAATTCTCGATAAAGATCGGCTGGAAGGTATGGTCTTGACGCCCTGACTCTCCATGGCGGCCATAGGTGCATCACGAAACATCCTGTTTTCAGGGCCTTTCAGAAACCCTGGATAGATTCCAGGAATACCTGTCTTGGCTCAAACATTGAAGCGGAAATGCATCACATCACCATCCTGGACGATATATTCCTTGCCTTCGAGGCGCATTCTTCCGGCCTCTTTGGCCTTTTGCTCTCCCCGGTAGGCGACAAAATCGTCATAGGCGATGACTTCGGCGCGTATAAAGCCTTTCTCGAAATCGGTATGAATGACACCGGCAGCCTGGGGAGCGGTTGAGCCGCTGCGTATCGTCCAGGCCCGGACTTCCTTGACGCCGGCTGTGAAATAGGTCTGGAGCCCCAGAATTTGATAGGCCGCGCGAATCAGGCGATTCAGACCAGGTTCCTCGAGCCCGATATCCGCGAGAAAGATCTGCTTGTCTTCATCAGATAGATCTGCAATCTCGGCCTCCAGGGCGGCACAAATCACCACCACGGGCGCTGCCTCCTGTTTGGCCTGCTTTTTGATCTTGTCCAGCATGGGGTTGTCTGCAAAGCCCTGGTCCGCCACGTTGGCCACATAGATAACAGGCTTGGCGGTCAACAAACAAAGTGGCTTCAGCAATGCCTGTTCGGCGCTTTCGAGTTCGAGGTTGCGGGCAGGATGACCCTGGTCCAGGTGCGCATGCAATTTCTCCAATATCGCCAGCAAACGAACGCTTTCTTTGTTACCCGAAGATTTTGCCAGCTTGGCTTCGCGCTGCATCGCCTTTTCCACTGTTGCCAGATCTGCCAATGCCAGCTCGGTCTGGATCACTTCCATATCCGATAGAGGATCCACCTGGCCAGCAACATGCACGACGTTATCATCCGCGAAACAACGGACCATGTGCACAATGCCATCGGTTTCCCGGATATTAGCCAGAAATTTATTGCCCAAACCTTCGCCCCTGGAAGCGCCAGCCACGAGTCCAGCGATGTCGACAAACTCCACGGTTGCCGGTTGCACTTTCTGTGGATTGACAATTTCACTCAGGCCAGCGAGGCGCGGGTCGGGCACTTCGACTATGCCAACATTGGGGTCAATCGTACAGAAGGGATAATTCTCGGCCGCAATGCCGGCTTTGGTCAACGCATTAAACAATGTGGACTTGCCCACATTTGGCAAGCCTACGATCCCGCATTTCAAGCTCATGATCGGATTCTCATCAATTTTTTAGGAAATAGTAGGAAATTACAAACGGTTGGACAAACGCACACGCTACTTGTCACCCCGGGTATGTAATTGGTGCATGGCTGCCGCTAGATCGCCCCTGGCAATGAGTGGCCACACCTGCATGCTGCGATCGATGGCCTGCTCGATGCGTGACGCTTCTTCCTTCCTGGGAGGATGCAGAACATAATCCACAACCGCATGCTTGTTTCCGGGATGACCAACACCGATCCGTAAACGCCAGAAAGACTGGCTTGATAGCTGGGCGATAATGCTTTTGAGGCCGTTATGTCCGCCTGCTCCGCCACCCGATTTCAATTTGACTATGCCCGGCTCCAGATCCAGTTCGTCATGCACGATCAAGATTTGTTCTGGTGCTATCTTGTAGAAACGGCAGATGGCTGCCACAGCCAGACCGCTGGCATTCATGTAGGTCTGTGGTTTGAGCAGCCAGCATTCACTATCGTCCTGGGTTGCGCGCGCGCATAGCCCATGAAATTTGGCTTCCACTCTGAACGATGCATGCAAGGTGTCGGCCAACTGGTCCAGCCAATGAAAGCCGACATTGTGGCGGGTGGCTGTGTATTTTTCGCCTGGATTGCCAAGTCCAACCACAATTCTGATGGGTGATTCCACTACCTGATTCGACCTTGGCAATAAATGACTGGATAAAACGTGACTTGAATTTGCGGTACTCCCGGATGATCGACTAGGCTAGGAGGCTGTCCAAGAATAGACTGATCTACTGCGGACGAGCCTGGTTGGCCGGATTTTACGATCCTTTTCGTTGAATAGAACGACTATTCGCCTCAAATGATCGAAAAATCCAACTCAACCAGCCTCGCCCTCGCTACGATCGCTATTCTCGGACAGCCTCCTAGTCTTACTCCGGGAGCAAGAACGGTTTAGGCGGACTCGGATTCCGATTCGCCTGCTGCGACACCACCACGTGGTGCAATGAGGGTAGCGACTGGCTGATCGTCGCCTTTGAGCAAGGCCGGAATTTCGACTCGCTCGGGCAATTGCAGATCGCTGAAATGCAAAGTACTGCCTGCGGTCATGTCTGACAAATCGACAGTAATGAACTCAGGCAAATCCTTGGGCAAGCAGGAGACGTCGATTTCGTTCAGTACATGACTGATCATACCGCCAGACAATTTCACGCCGGGAGCGATATCGCTATTGATGAAATGCAGTGGCACTTTCATATGAATTTTCTGGTTCTGATTGACCCGCTGGAAGTCGACATGCAGCACTTGCTGCTTGAACGGATGCATTTGTACATCCCGCAACAATACCTGTTCGGATTTTCCGTCAACATTGAGAGTAAGAATGGATGCGTGAAAAGCTTCCATTTTTAATTTATAAAACAAATCCTTGTGATCCAATTCAATTGGCTGGGCAGTAGTACTATCCCCTCCGTATACAACTCCGGGCAGTCTGCCTGCCGCGCGCAAGCGGCGACTTGCTCCCGTTCCCTCTAATGTTCGCTTACTGGCACTTATTTCGATTTGCATTGCGTTCTCCTGAAAATGACTCATCCGCCACCGGATGAATCAAGAAATCATATAGGTTTATTCCATGAACAATGAACTCAACGAGCTTTCATTGCTTATTCTGAGCATCGATTCACCGAACAAGCTTGCCACACTCAGTTGACTGATACGATCGCAGCTTGCCGCTTCTTCACTTAAGGGAATCGTATCGGTGACAACCAGCTTGTCCAGACCGGAATTCTCAATACGTGTCACCGCGCTGCCTGACAACACTGGGTGCGTCGCATAGGCAATCACGCTTAACGCCCCCTCCTCTTTCAGGGCCGCTGCGGCTTCACACAAGGTGTTCGCGGTATCTACCATATCATCGATGATCACACAAGTACGGCCTTTGACTTCACCGATGATGTTCATCACTATGGATTCGTTCGGTTTGGGACGCCGTTTATCGATAATTGCCAGGTCGCACTCCAAGCGCTTGGCCATATGGCGCGCTCTCACCACCCCGCCTACATCGGGTGACACCACGATCAAATTTTTATAGTTATGCTTCCAGATATCGCCGAGCAGAATCGGCATGCCGTAGATATTGTCTACGGGAATATCGAAAAATCCCTGGATCTGGTCGGAATGTAAATCCATGGTGAGCAGTCTATCCACGCCGACACTGGTCAGCATATTCGCGATCACTTTGGCTGTGATGGGCACACGCGCTGAACGCGGCCGCCTGTCTTGCCGCGCGTAGCCAAAATAAGGAATAGCGGCAGTAACACGACCGGCCGAGGCACGCTTCAAGGCATCCACGATCACCAAAATTTCCATGAGGCTTTCGTTGGTGGGTGCACAGGTGGACTGCAACACGAACACATCGTTGCCCCGCACGTTCTCGAGTATTTCCACCATGATCTCACCATCGCTGAAACGTGCAACTTTTGCGCGCCCAATATTGATGTTCAGGTGCCTGACCACATCCTGCGCGAGCTTTGGATTGGCCGTGCCGGTAAACACCATCAAGCTGTCGTAGGCCATGTGTAACTATTATCCCGGGATAAAAAAAACGGTGCAGGTCGACATAATCGGTTGTGTAACGCCAGCATTTGCTGCTGACAGATTATTACTGAGATCTGGCTGGGGAGGTAGGGATCGAACCTACGAATGCCGGAATCAAAATCCGGTGCCTTACCACTTGGCGACTCCCCAATATAAATTTTCCTAAAAATCCGACAAAGGATGGCTTGCAAGCCCTTGCACGACAAAACCACTCATCTCGCCGGGCATCTGTATGAATGCTTCCCGCGCACTGGACTCGTCAGGAAACTCTGCAAATATACACGACCCCGATCCACTCATTGCGACTTTCGTCGCACCTCGCCGCTGCCTTAACCACGCCAGCCAGCTGGCGACTAGCGGCTGCATCTGCGCAACGACCGGTTCAAGATCGTTATGTCCCTGTCCGGTGGAAAAGGCCGCCATTTTGATCGGAATTGTGTCGCGTGTCAACTCCTGACTCGAAAAAACCTCGACCGTGGAGACATGCACAGGCGGAGTCAGCACCAGATACCAACAGGAAGGCAAGTCTACAGGCGTAAATATTTCACCGATACCTTCGGCAAACGCATTCCTGCCATAGACGAATATCGGCACATCGGCGCCCAATTCCAATCCGAGTGTCATCAAATGTTCCCTGTCCCGGTCAATCTTCCATAACCGATTTAAGGCGATCAATGTCGTAGCGGCATCAGAGCTTCCGCCCCCCAGCCCGCCACCCATCGGAATTCGTTTCTCCAGATGGATGTCGGCACCCAGAGAACAGCCGCTCCGCTCCTGCAGCAGCTTAGCTGCACGCACGCATAAATTATCCTGGTCGGGCAAACCGGGCATGGGATTGGTCAACTGGATCAGCCCGTCATCCCTGACAGTAAAAGTCAGCTGGTCCGCGTAATCGATAAAACGAAAAACCGTTTGCAGCAGATGGTAGCCATCCTCACGGCGTCCAATCACGTGCAGAAACAAGTTAAGCTTGGCGGGGGCTGGAAATGTATGCATAGCACATTCACTATTTTTTATTTTGCTGGGCGTGGGGCGTTTTCATCCTGCCATTGATCAATGATCAGTTTCATTTTCATATCCGCACGACTGAATTCCAGCAATCGCGGCAAAGCGGATTGCGTTGCCCGTTCCGGATAATAATCCAAATAAGCGATCTGCCAGCCATCCTGGCGGATCGCGACGGTACGATGATCGCGGTCGGTATCCTTTTCGGCCACTGTCATCGGAAAATGCTGGCCACGTACCCAATATCGCAAACCGGCGAGCGGCAGCTCCCAGCCCAATACCTGTGCCGTGAGTTGCTCTGCCGTAGCCGCGCGATAAATTGCCGGTTCGGATGTCGTCAGGCGCACGCCTGCCCGATCGCGATAAATTTCGGCGACCACCTGACCCAGTGGAGAGAACAGGTAAATTTCATCTTCATGTGCCGTATGCCGCCAACGTACACTGCCCGAGAATGTCTGCTGATCGGTTTTCACCGCCAGCCGGCCTACCAGCATAAAAAAACGATCCATCGATTCAGTCTGTTCGAAAGCAGGCGGAATGATGGTCGTTGTGATGGCAGCAGGGCGAATCGCCGGCCCAGCGCAGCTGGCCAGTAACAAACACACGCACAACCACCGCTGAACACGCCAAGTCTTTTCAGCACTTAAACCGCACATGCTGGACAGCCTCCTAGCGATCGTGCATACCCTACGAACAACTTATCTATGATATCAATACCAAGATGGTTGTTGGTTAAAGCGCATTTCTTGCTTCAGTCGCAGCATTCCGGGGATGTTGCGCATCCGGCAGCACTATATTCAATTCGAGCGTTTCCTGATTATCATCCTGCTCGAATTTGACGGAGATCGCATCCTGGTCCACCTCGACATATTTCCGAATCACCTGCATTAACTCTTCTTGCAACTGCGGCAAATAGGATGGTTTATTGCGATAATAGCGCTCATGCGCAACGAGGATTTGCAGCCTTTCTTTTGCGACGGAAGCAGTTTTAGATTTAGACGATCTAAAGTAATCCAGTAAGCTCATTATTTACCTCCGAACAACTTTCTGAGGAACCCCTTTTTATTTTCAATAAAGCGGTGTGGCCTTTTTTCGCCGAGATATCGCGCCACGACATCCGCATAAGCCTGGCCGGCATCGCTTTTCTCGTCCAGAATCACCGGGATCCCGGCGTTGGAAGCATTCAGAACCGACTTCGATTCCGGAATGATACCCAGCAAATGTAGGGACAGTATTTCCTGCACATCCTCCAGGCTTAGCATTTCGCCCGATTCGACGCGGCTTGGGTCATAACGCGTCAACAACAAAAACTCCTTGATCGGATCCATGCGCAGCTCAGCCCGGCGCGACTTGCTTGCCAGTATTCCCAACATGCGATCCGAATCCCGGACCGATGACACTTCCGGATTCGTCACCACAAATGCATCATCTGCGTGATACATGGCCAGATTGGCGCCTTTCTCAATGCCAGCCGGCGAATCACAAACAATGTACTTGAAATCCTTGGAAAGCTCTTCCAACACCCGGCCGACGCCTTCCAGGGTCAACGCATCTTTATCGCGAGTCTGTGAGGCAGGCAGGATATAGAGCTGGTTACAATTCTTGTCCCGGATCAAAGCCTGGTTGAGATTTGCCTCGCCATTGATGACATTAACAAAATCATACACCACCCGGCGCTCACATCCCATGATCAAATCGAGGTTGCGCAATCCAACATCAAAATCGATGACAGCGGTCTTATGCCCCCTTTTAGCCAGCCCCATGGCGATAGCCGCGCTGGTCGTGGTTTTTCCGACCCCACCTTTACCCGATGTTACAACGATGATTCTTGCCAATTGAATCTCCTTTCCCAGAAATAGTTTTTAATCGAGTTCCTCAACAATCAACGCTTGGTTCTGCAAATAAACTTGCAGTGGCTTTTTTTTGATACTTGTCTTCAAATCTTCGCTTGTCTTGTAAACCCCGGCAATCGAAACGAGCTCGGCCTGCAAATCGAGACAAAAAAGGCGGGCGGCGGTATTGCCCTGTACACCAGCCAGGGCCCGCCCTCTGAGGGTGTTGTAAACATGAATGTTACCTTCCGCCATAATCTCCGCTCCGGCACTGACTTGCGTCAGAATCACCAGGTCTCCGCCAGCGTAAATCCGCTGGCCCGAACGCACCGGCTGGGTAACAAGCATGGCTGGCGCATGTGACACTTCTTTGACAACCATGGCCTGGATCTCGGGTATGGCAGCGGGCGCATTGTTCAACTCCAGCCGCGCACTGCCACTGCTGCGGCCGGAATCCACCGGAATCGATGATGCCAAAGCCAGGCGCGCCTGGGCATCGCTGCCGCCCCGGATACCCACAGGGCACAACCCTGATTGCCGCAGCAGCGCTATCAGTGCGGCAACATCGATTGCCTGGCCGCGCTCGTTCAGTTCGGTCAAATCGAACAATACCGGAGAACTTTTGAAGAAATCGGGCGCACTGGCAATTTTTTCCTGTAGGTGCAGGGTGATTGCATGCATGTCATTGCTGTATAAAACCAGAACTGGTGCAAAGAAAGTACTGCTCCTGAATTCCAATACGGAAGATTGCAAACCATCCATGTGACAAGACTCTGAGCTGTCCGCAGAATCAATCATGCGGGTATATGTATGGAAAAGTGGGATCAAGATCCCACGTTCAAAATAAAAGCAGCCATTATACCTTTCAATCCAATGGAATAAACTGCTTTAACCAGGAATCGGGCAAAATGCTTGCAGTGCAGTTGCCATAGCATAACGCACGTCATGTTGCTTGCAAATAATGCATAAAAATTGGTGCCTGACAGCATGAAATTAAGTATGCTTCATCTATCTGCCAGTCAAGGAGGAAAGCATGAAATCCCATTCATTTTTACTCTGTTTGATCCTGCTCGGCGCATGCACCAGTCCCACATCGAGAATCCGGGATTTTCCTGCAGAACCCGCCCCTTATACACTCATCAGCCAGGCAACCGATACCTACCAGGACACCCAACTGCGCTGGGGCGGCACCGTCATCGATGTGGAGAACGAAATCGATTCCAGCCTCGTGCAAGTGCTTTTCTATCCGCTCGACGCCAACGGCTATCCGCAAACCGATGAACCCAGCCAGGGACGGTTTGCGATCAAAACCAGCAAGTTTCTGGATCCGGCAATTTTTGTCAAAGATGCGGAAATTACCGTTGCCGGATCTGTAAAAGGCGAAATCGAACGCCTGGTCGGACATAAACCCGTACGTATGCCGCTCATCGACGCAGAGGCGATTTGCCTATGGCCAAAGGAATACCGGGGAAGTAGATATTACGATGAGGCAATCTTCCGCTATGTTCCGGATCCCTATTTTGGCGGCTATTGCGGTCCTTACGGATATTGGTGGTAAGCACCCAACCGTCAGCCTCGTTGTCAGGACAATTTCGAATCATGGCATCAATCACGAGACACCTGTCACAATTATGGGCACCTCTAAAAATTCAGAGTTTTAAACAAGACCAGGCGAGAACAAAAAATGTTGACGCAGCATATGATGGATAGGGAAGGAGACATTCTTTGTGCACAACGACGTATTGTGACGAAATATGGATTTTTAGAGGTGCTCTTATGGCAATGTTCAGATTCCCTGAACATCCTTTTGCAAGAATTAAGCTTGCGATTGGTTGTCAAATATTGCTTGTAGAATAATCAGCGAACGCAGATACCTGCAAAGCGAGGTTTTTAAGTAAAAACTGAATATGCAGTGCGGGTGTAACTGTGCTCGTTCGTCCTCTATATCCATACCGGATAAAGAAGATAGGCCGCATGATCACTCGACCAATTTGATTGGCTCCACCTACATTGGAGGAAAGCATGAAATCCTACTTGCTTTTGTTCTGCCTGCTGTGGCTCGCTGCATGTACCAGCATGCCGCCTGCCATCAAGGACTTCCCGGCAATGGATATTCCTTATCAGCTCGTCAGTCAGGATGTCGATGCCTACAAGGATACCCCGCTACGCTGGGGTGGCACGGTTATCGACGTAGAGAACGAAACGGATTCAAGTCTTGTACAGGTACTTTTTTACCCGCTGGATCGCAATGGTTACCCTCAAATCAGCCAAACCAGCGATGGCCGGTTCGCGGTCGAAACCAGTGATTTCCTGGATCCGGCGATCTTTACCGAAGATGCTGAAATTACGGTCACCGGCACTTTGAAAGGTGAAATCGAACGGATGGTCGGCAACAAGATTATACGCATTCCGCTGGTGTCTGCTGCCACGATTTATCTATGGCCCAAGGATTACCGGGGAAGACGCTATGCTGGAGATCAAAGATATCGCTATCCACCCCCCTACCCCTTCGGCTATTATGGCCATCCTTTCTTTTACCGAGGCTTTTACGGCCCTTATGGGTATTGGTGGTAGGCGTCGCGGGGTCGCTGACAAATTGCCGCTCAATCACCCATGCAGCCACGCAAAACCCGCATCAGTAAGGGTCAGCGCCAAGAGCTGTCGGCATTCAACTTATACTGGCCAAGCCCAAATGCTGATAATATGAGCATTTTACCGCCAACTTGGCTGTATAACTGCCGTCATCCGGAATTCCAGAACCGGTTCCGGTATCCATCAGATGCCATAGAAAATTGTACTACCCTTTGAAAACAATGCCAAATCACCCGCAATAGCTTATTTCGAACGCAGCGAAAATTCTGGACACTTGCAAAATCAAGAGACGCAGCATCGCCCGTTGCCAAGTATTTTGCGCTACCAGCGCTCCGCAGTCGCTCACCCCATGCCAGCAGCAAAATATCATTAACAACTTATGTGGAAGCTATTTACCTTATTCACGATTCTCATCCTGGCTTTTACCGCTGCCTGTATCGCCCTGATTTATTTTGCGATCGACCAGCAGCCCCAAATCGAAAGAGAAATTCTCGTCACGCCGGAACATATTGCGCGCGCCAAGCAGCTGCTTGATACGCATCGCTACCAAGTCTATCCGGGCAAGTCAGCAACAGCCAAATTTCAGCCGGATGATCTGGATATCGCTCTCAATTACCTGGCGCATCATTTCGCGCAAGGACGTGCCAGAGCAACCGTACAGGATCAAAGCGCGCTGATTCAACTGAGTCTGCCCGTGCCGGTAGGCAATGCCGGCAGTTTTCTCAACATCCAGGCAGTTGTGGCAGCAGCCAATGGCCGCCCCATGCTGGAATCGGTTCAGATTGGCAAATTGCCCGTACCGGATGCGCTTGCCAACCTGCTGATATCACAGCTTCTGACCCGGTTACAAAAAAGCAGTCCGGATGTCCGCGCAGCGCTGGAAGCCTTCCGGAAATTACAGATCTCCCGCAATGGTATCGCCATCACATACTACTGGGAGGGCTGGGGAACCGATCAATCCGGTTATTCTTCACTGAGTGCCCCGCTTTTCAATCAACAACAGCTGGATCGGCTGCTCCGTTATCATCATTTCCTGAATGAGCATAACCGTCATCAGGCAGGACGGTCGATGCCGCTCTCCGAACTGCTGATGGCCGTCATGCGGGAAACCGTTCGGCACAACGCATCAGGGAATATCGTGGAAGAGATCCGTGCCGCAGTGCTGGTTACCGCGTTTCACGTACTGCAGTTTCCACTCAGATCGGTCATCCCGGAGACGGCCAGCTGGCCCAATCCTGTCAGAATCAGGGTCACGCTGGATGGACGGGCGGACTTCGCCATGCACTTCATGGCTTCTACCGCAATTACCGCCTATACGGACACCATTTTATCCGATGCAATTGGCCTCTACAAGGAGTTGGAAGATGCCCGTTCCGGCAGCGGATTCTCATTCAACGATATCGCCGCCAACCGTTCAGGCACCCGTTTTGCCGAAAAAATACTGGCCAATCCAACTGAAGCACAGGCCATGCGCAACAAAATACTGTCGGGAATAGAGGATACCGATCTCATCCCCTATTGGTCGGATCTGCCCGAACATATGTCCGAAAGCACCTTTAAAGCACGCTTCGGGGGCATAGACAGCCCACAATATATTGAAATGATGGACAAAATCGAGCGGCGCGTGGCTTCAATGAGATTGCTGCGCTGAATCCATTCCCCGTCTGGAACGGGTTGCCAGCAGATACGCAAGACCCTACTCAGAAATAGCTTGATAATTGACTGGAAAAACCACTAAGATTGGCCCCCAAAATTACTTTTTCCAAAAAATGAAAAAACATCATTGCGCGCATCGTAGCGAAAATTTGCCCCCTTCTGGCAAACAGCGCAGAAAACTGCTCCATTTGGCGACATTAGGCGCCGGCGTCAGCCTGTTCACAGTGCCAACGGGTGCCCGGCAAGCGCATGCCAGCGGCAAAGCGAAAACTTTGCTGTTAAGCTGTATGGATTATCGCTTAATGGATGAAATTGAACGCTATATGCTGCGCAAAGGCCTGTATCATAATTATGACCACATCGTGCTGGCCGGCGCCTCGCTGGGCGCAATCACCGAAAAATATCCGGCATGGACCAGAACCTTCTGGGACCACCTGGATCTTTCGGTTACATTGCATGGTATCCATACCGTTATCGTAATGGATCATCGCGATTGCGGTGCCTACAAAATGTTGCTGGGCGAAGATTATTCCTCGGATTTAGATAAAGAAACCGCAGTACACACCGCCAATCTCATGCATCTCAAAAAGATGATCAATGAGAAATATCCGCAGATTGAAGTTGAAACATTGTTGATGGATTTGAAAGGCGAAGTGGAAGTCATCCAGGATACATCCATAAAACAAGAAGCGCCCCAAGCAGGCGAAATGGATTCTGATTCCAATTAGCCGATCATGCAATGCAAACTGGAATCAGTCTTTTTCACCAGCTGGAATTGAATGCCCTCTCCTTGACGCAGCCAGATCAAAACTCCTTGACCACAAAAAAGGTGATATCGGTGCCACCCCGTTTATTGTCTCTGATGACGTTGAGATTATGCGTCATGTCCACAACTAGCATGGAATCCCCCAGAAAGCCGGTGGCCACACGCCCCCCGACTGCGCTATAGAAAGTATCTTTGCGCTTAAATTCGCCATCGACATTGCGCACGGGATCAAGCCAGGCAAGCGTGCCATGTAAACTCAGGTAACTGAAAAAAATCGGTTCCCAGCGGTATTCCGTATTGGCAATCAGGTAATGCTCAGGATAAAACTCCCAGACCGAGGCGCCGGGCAATACCGGAATGGCAGTCGACGAAAAATCCCAGCCCATGGGGTTCACCCCGCCACCGATCCGCTGCGCCGAGAAACGGTCCAGATTGTTGCCAGTGCCAACATGGACGGCGCCCAGCAGGCGATGCCGGTCGCTATCTATAAATGGCACCCCACCCGCTGCCAGTGCATAGGCATCGAACCTGACATGATCGCGTGAACTGCCCGCCTTGTGTTGCATGCCATCCAGTCCCCAGTCACGCCAATTCAAACGATGACCATAAACAAAATTGGCACCGGCGGCAAAACCCTGATGCGCCAGCCACAGTATATTCCGCTCCAGCGCATCGTATTTGATCTCCAGTCGTGTGCCGAGCTCCACCGTATCACTGGGCGTCACTAAATTATCAGCCGCTTTACGGCTTTTGTTGAAATAGAGAAAACCTGGCTCAAAAAAGAGATTGACCATGAACATGTTGTCATTGTAGCCAGGCGCGATCTGTTCGCGATACCCGATACCCGCACTCCACTGCAAGCGCCCCCAGTACATTTCTTCATCACGGACCCGCTTGCCATCCACAATCTCGCTTAACGGCGCGGGTGGTGTAAAGTTGCGAAATGCCAGCGCATATTGATAATTCCCCCAGTCAGGCAATTGCTCGCCGTAAAAGATATCGTTATAGACACCGGCAACATTTGCATAAAACAACTGGCTTTCTTTTGGCTGACGCCAGAAATAAAGGCTACCGATCGGAAATATAGTCCGGTCATCCGGTTCATGCATATTGTATTGCAGCCCCAGCATCCAGGCATCGACTGATCGCCGGTCGCGGCTCTCAACCACGATTTCTTCGCCAAAAATCTCGGTTCTGAAGCCTTCGCCTGCGCGTGGCGTACGATACGCTTTGGCATCCCGATCAAGATAAGGCAGCGCCTGTTCATTGGGAAAGCTGATGGCAGAATGCGTAGCTGAATGCCGGTCCTGTTCGGCCAGTCCTAATTGCGCAGCAAGCATCAGACTGGAGAACAAGGTAAACCGCAAGAAATGGCGTTGCACATTTTGGTAATAGTCTGTCATCTTCATCTACTCCAAAAGTTTATTTTAAAATGCTCAGCAGCAAGAATATCCAAGTTGGCCCATTTTATAAAACTCTCTGATACCGACAATACTGAAAGCCATCCTCAAAACATTCGCCGCAATATAACCCTGCTACAAAAGGCCACTTGGCTTCGCCTGATTTATCAACCGCGCTTGCCATAATCAGTTTGTGTAGCCTTTTGTCTGAATAACGCGTCACCGGAAACAAGATTGAACCACCTGCATCCAAAATAGCGCATTATTTTAGCATTCTGCGCCAAATCGCTCGATCACCTGTTGTTCTATGGCAACACAAACAACCAAGCGGGTCTCGCTCGAATTGCCCCGATCAGGCGAAATAGAAGGTTTCTGGATAACTTTGCAATGCGGCAGCCGGTCAGTCATATCACTTCTCACCTCATCGGCACAAGGCTGAGTTAGCAACATCTGGCCAGGGTAATTGCCGGCTACGGCCGGTAACTCTCATTCCAGACGGATTGATTCAATAAGGTATGCCTTTGCCGCCAGTCCGGAAGATAGTGACTCATCAATGTTTTGAAACGTTGGTTATGCCGCCGTTCGTGAAGATGCACCAGCTCATGAACGAGCACATATTCGATACATGCGATGGATTTTTTGGCAAGTTCCAGACTCAACCAAATGCGCCTGGCGGCTGGGTTGCAGCTTCCCCATCGGGTTCGCATGCGTTTGATCCGCCATTCCACCACCCGCACACCCACCACAGCCTGCCATTTGGCCAGCAGCGACGGAATCAATGCTTGCAGTTGCGCCCGATACCAATGCGATAGAACCAGTTTGCGCTGTTCACTGCCAGCCCCCGGCCAGACATACAACTCAAGCTGATCCGGCTTGCGCAATACGACACCATGCCGAAGCGTCTGCTCATGTACCCGTAGCGCATAGCATTGCCCGAGAAAATGATGGTGCTCACCGTCTATCATTGCCTGTGCAGGCACAGCGGGCCGCGCTGTAAATGCTGCCTGCCGCCTTTCGACCCATGCCAGCTTGCCGATGACCATCAGGCGAATGGCTTCATCGCTGACTATCGACGGCACCACTGCCCGCACCCGTCCGTCAGGTGGATCCAGGTAAAGATACATATGCTTGATCGGCTTGCGCACAACTGCCACCACCATGCCGTTTACGTTCAAATGGCTGACGACTATCTGTTCAGCAGAATTCATGCTGCGGCCTGCCTGTCAGAATGGCAGCTCCTGCCAGATGCGATCGATTTTTGCCTTGACCTGCGCATCCATTTCTATGGTCCGCCCCCACTCGCGCGGGGTCTCACCCGGCCATTTGTTGGTCGCATCCAGCCCCATTTTGCCACCCAGGCCAGAAACCGGGCTGGCAAAATCGAGATAATCGATTGGCGTATTCTCGACAATCAGGGTATCCCGCGCGGGATCAACCCGCGTCGTGATCGCCCAGATGACTTCTTTCCAGTCCCGGATATCGATATCGTCATCGGTCACGATGATGAACTTGGTGTACATGAACTGCCGCAGGAAGCTCCAGACACCGAACATGACACGCTTGGCATGGCCGGCATATTGTTTTTTCATGCTCACTACCGCCAGCCGGTAGGAACAGCCTTCCGGCGGCAGGTAGAAATCGACAATTTCGGTGAATTGTTTCTGCAGCAACGGCACGAATACTTCATTCAGCGCCACGCCGAGGATGGCGGGCTCGTCTGGCGGTTTGCCGGTATAGGTGGAATGATAGATCGGGTCACGGCGCATGGTCATGCGCTCGACCGTGAACACCGGGAAGGTTTCCTGCTCGTTATAGTAGCCGGTATGATCGCCAAAAGGCCCTTCCAGGGCGGTTTCCCCGGGCTGTATATAGCCCTCCAGAACGATCTCGGCACTCGCCGGAACCTGCAGATCATGTGTCAAGCACTGGGTGACCTCGGTTCTCGCACCGCGCAGCAGACCAGCGAACTGGTATTCGCTCAGGCTATCCGGAACCGGTGTCACGGCACCGAGAATCGTAGCCGGATCTGCACCCAACGCGACCGCAACCGGATAGGGCTGACCGGGATGGGTCATGCAGAAATCACGAAAATCGAGTGCGCCGCCCCGGTGTGCCAGCCAGCGCATGATCACTTTGTTCGGCGCAATCACCTGCTGGCGATAAATCCCCAGATTCTGACGGGTCTTGTGCGGACCACGGGTCACTGTCAGCCCCCAGGTAATCAACGGTCCGGCATCGTCCGGCCAACAGGTCTGGATGGGCAAACGGTTCAAATCGACGGCCTGGCCCTCCCAGACCACTTCCTGACAGGGCGCATGAGAGACCTGTTTGGGTGCCATATTCAGCACTTGCTTGAGCACTGGCAGCTTATCCCAGGCATCGCGCAGGCCCTTCGGCGGATCAGGCTCCTTGAGATAGGCAAGCAACTTGCCCACTTCGCGCAAGGCAGCAACAGAGGACTGGCCCATGCCCAGCGCGACCCGTTCGGGCGTGCCGAACAGATTGCCCAATACCGGGATCGTGTGCTGAGCGGGCCGTTCAAACAGCACCGCGGGCCCCGCCTGCTTGAGCAGACGGTCACAAATTTCAGTCATTTCCAGGCGGGGGTCGATTTCCGTCTGGACCCGCTTTAATTCCCCACGCTGTTCGAGCTGCGCCAGAAAATCACGTAAATCTTTATATTTCATGGATGGATAGAAAATCTAAATGGAAAACGCAACCAACAGTCTGGAGAGTGGCCGGAAAAAGCCAGGGCAGTCTGGGTAAAGCCGCATCACCCAGAGCGGATCCTCGCAAGCCAGCGGCCCACTCGCCGCGCTGTGATATGGCGCGTGATAATGCAATGCGATCACATGCAGCGCCACTTACCGACCGATCCCGGACATAGCATCCAGCAGAATACCGATAAAAACCGTCGCACCGATCCAATTATTGTGTAGAAACGCTTGAAAGCAACGAGCCGGTTCCCGATCGCGAATCAGGTGATATTGATGAATAATCAAACCCAGCACGACCAGCAGCGCAGCATAGTACAAAATTCCCCCCTGCAAGAGCCCGCCCGCAAACACCAGGATACTGACAAAAGTAACGTGACACAGCACGATGCCTGCCACATCAAAACGTCCCAGCGTGATGGCAGAGGTTTTGATGCCGATTTTGAGATCATCTTCCCGGTCAGCCATCGCGTATTGCGTATCGTAAGCAATCACCCAGCAGAGATTGGCCACCATCAACAACCAGACAATGGGTGGCAAAGCATTGGTCTGGGCGGCAAAGGCCATGGGCATCCCGATGCTGAACGACAATCCGAGATACGCTTGCGGCATGGCAAAGAAACGCTTGGTGAAAGGATAGGAAGCTGCCAGGAGCAGCGCGCACACGGACAGCCCGATCGTGAGCCAGTTGAGCGGCAAAATCAACAGGAATGCGCACAAGCTCAACCCAGCGGCCACCCATAACGCTTCCTGTGGTTGCACCAGGCCAGTTGCCAGCGGCCGCTGCCGGGTACGCGCTACATGCGGATCGATGTGACGATCGGCAAAGTCATTGATGGCACAACCTGCGGAACGCATCAGAACCGTTCCCAGCACGAAAATCGTCAGTATCATCAAATCTGGCAGGCCATCGGCTGCCAGCCACAGGGCCCATAACGTCGGCCACAGTAACAACAAAATACCGATCGGCTTATCTAATCTGATCAGTTGGTAATACGCAAATAATTTTTCTTTAGGTATCATAATATCTAATAATGAGCTGTCATTGGAACAAGCAAACTGTGAATCGGACATGCATAGCACTCATTCAGCGGCTCTCAGTTTCCGAATCGCGGGCAAAAACACCTCTGTCACGAGCAAAGGTTGATCTTGCAGAGTGAACAGCGAACGCCTAGCCCACAGACTCATCGGCCGATCAGACAACTGCTCGCAAGCCCGTTCAAATAGTGGATGGTGTGACTTCAGTTGTTTATACTCGAAGGACGTACGCTGGATCAATGGATTAGTGAACAGCATGGTACCGAGCGATTGGTTGCCCAGGCGACCCAATCCGCGCCACGCGCCTTGCAAATGCGCCGATTTCACCACCGAATGCGCGAAGACAACCGGCACATCGTCGCAGTGCAGATACACCTCGCGCACCAGTGCCCGCACCCCCCAACGCAGATTCATGATCGCCAATTCATCGATGCATGCGGCAGCCAGCGCCTGAAATACCGGCTCGACACGGAAATGGTCACTATGCGCTTGCAGCAGGCGCGTCAGCGAATCACGGTGGCGCAACCACCAGCGGATGTCGACAGGCGCACAAACTGGAGCAGGGTGCCATGCCGAGGGCGGGTTGATCTTCATTACAATAAAAACCTGGAAGACAGAAAGACCAGCAGAGGCATACTCGATCTACAAAAAGACATTCAGCGCGTTATCTGCGATGGCAAATGATTTCAGACGTCTCGTTTGACCACTAGTACTCCGTTCCGTCAATTAGCTTACAAATGAAATCGATGGATTCGCCTGCCAGGCTAGGCGCAAACCGCAGTCATAGCCGTAGCTATGGCGAGGATTTGCAACAACGCATGACAGGCGAAGGCGCGATTTCATGTAAGCGGTTTGGCGGAACGGAGTACTAGTCGACATGGCTAAGCTGCTATGATGGAAAGGATAAATTGTTATGCTTGAATTCATTCTAAGATTGATTGCGCTGTCGCGCATATTGCCTGACGCTGGCAAGCAATGCCTCCTTGCTGAACGGCTTGGCCAGATGTCCATCGGAACCGGCGATTCTACAACGCGCCTGATCGAACAACCCGCTTTTGGCGGAAAGCAGTACAACCGGAATTGACCGGTATTGAGGGTGACGCTTGATCAGCATGCAAGCCTGATAACCATCCAGCCGCGGCATGACGCTATCCAGAAAAATGACGTCGGGCCGGCCATCGATGACCTTTGCCATCGCATCGAACCCATCTGTGGCAAGCATCGCCTCACAACCGGATTGTGCGAGAAAAATTTCGGCGGCTCGACGGATAGTGCTGCTGTCATCGACCACCAAGACCTTGATTCCCGCCAAATCATCCCATTCACTCACAGCCACCCCTCACTCCGCCACCCTTCTTGGCCAAGTTTTTATCAGCACAACGAAAAACCGTTTCGTCGATACCAATAGCCCTATGATAACGCATAATCCAGTAAACCTCAGGCAGACGCAGGCCGGAATCCGCACAATCAGTGCAAAGCAGAGAACTATGCGCGGCATAACAAGGCGGCAACGCGCCACCTCAACGGGCTGTCAGCAGTTTCCTTCCAGAACAAGCTGCCTGGCTTCCATTTTTATTCACAAGCCTATCGGGTGGCTACCGCAGGAATTTCCACATTCTCCGGCAGTCTTAGTGCCATCCTGGAACCACCACTCCTTACTTGCGCCAAAAAGCGATGGTAAAAACGATCAACAAAGTATAAAACTCGAGCCTGCCCAGTAACATGGCAAAACTGCACAACCAAATCTGAAAATCGTTCAACGAGACATAGGTTGAAGCGGGGCCGACCTCACCCATGCCTGGCCCAAGATTATTCAGGCAGGCAATCGCCGCCGAAAAGGCTGTCATACCATCCAGTCCACTCAAAGTCAGCATCAAGGTCATCAAGACCATGCTGGCTGCATAAACGAACAAATAGGCCAGAACAGCGAAAATAATCTTGTGGGAAATCACGCTGCGTCCGATCTTGACCGGAGAAACTGCGCGTGGATGCATGATGGTGATCATTTCCCGGAAGAACTGTTTGTAGAGTATCCGCACCCTGATCATTTTGATGCCCCCACCGGTCGATCCCGAGGAGGTACTGAAACCCGACAGAAACATCATCCACAGCGGCGCAAAAATGGGCCAGACAGCATAATCAGTATTACTGTAGCCCGTGGTTGTGGCCACAGAAACCACATTGAAGGCAGCAAAGCGCAGCGCCATCAGCGGCTCCTCGTAAACGCCCTCATCCCACAGATAAACAGCTAGACCGGCACAACTGCCAAGCACGATCAGAAAAAAAAGCTTAGCTTCCGGATCGACTCGGTAGAAAGAAAAACTTTTGGTTCGCCAGACCATGAAATGGGTGGCGAAATTGATCCCCGCCAGCAGCATGAAAAAAATCGCGACCGCCTCGATCAGCGGCGAATCCCAGTAACCATAACTGGCGTCATGCGAGGAAAATCCGCCCAAACCCAGAGTGGTGAATGCGTGCATGACCGCGTCGAATTCACTCATCCCGGCCGACCAGTAGGCGAAGACACAGAGCAGCGTCAGCGCAGCATATACCAGCCACAAGCCCTTGGCGGTCTCGGCAATGCGCGGGGTCAACTTGGATTCTTTCATCGGGCCCGGAATCTCCGCCTTGAATAGCTGCCTGCCACCCACTCCCAACATCGGCAGAATCGCGACCGCCAAGACAATCAATCCCATCCCGCCCAGCCAGATCATGAGGCCACGCCATAAATTGATGGCACGGGGCAGCGAATCAAGACCGGTCAGAACCGTTCCACCGGTCGCGGTCAATCCGGAAGCCGCCTCGAAATACGACTTGGCGATGCCCAGCTCCGGAAAATAAGCTAGAAAAGGCAACATGCCAAACAACGGCAATGATAGCCACACCAATACCACCAGTAGAAATCCGTCACGAATCTGTAATTCGCGCTTGAAAGGACGGGTTATCAGCCAAATGGCCGCACCGCATCCGAGGGTGATCAGCAATGCGTCCCGAAAAACGTCCAGAGCGCCGTCATCCAGCCAGTAAGCCACACCATAGGGGATCAGCATGGTCAAGCCGAACACCAGAATCATCTTGCCCAATACGTTGGCAACCGCAAGAAAATGAGTCATAACTGGCGCTGTTTACAAAAATGCCACATTCACCTGGAATAACTTCTCGACCTGACGGATCATTTTCTTATTGACTACAAACATAATCACATGGTCATCTTGTTCAATCACCGTATCATGATGCGCCACAATCACTTGCGCCTGATTCCATCGCTCGGAGATATGCTTTTTCTCGTCTTCAGGCAAGTCCTGGCGGTAGACGTCGCCGGGCGGGAGACCGCGAACAATCGCGCCAATCGTGGCCCCTTTGGGCAGCTTGATATCCTCGATTTTCTTGCCCACCACATTCGACGAACTGGCATCGCCATGCGCGACCAGCTCCAGTGCTTCGGCAGCGCCTCGTCGCAGGCTGTGCACCACGACCACATCCCCCTGCCGGACATAGGCCAGCAATGAGCCGATGGTCACCTGCGCGGGCGAAATCGCAATATCGATCCCGCTGCTTTGCATCAGATCCACGTAGATGCCGCGATTGATGAGCGCAATCACCTTGCGCGCCCCCATGCGCTTGGCCATCAGGGCTGCCATGATATTGTTCTCGTCGTCATTGGTCAGCGCACAAAAGACATCCATCTCACTGATGTTCTCACTTTCGAGCAATTCTTCGTCAGTGACATCGCCATGCAATATCAGCACATTGTGCAAATCCTGCGCCAGCGACTCGCAGGTTTTGCCATTATATTCAATAATGCGCACCTGATAGCTGTGTTGCAGCGCTTCGGCCAGCCGCCTGCCGACCTTGCCGCCGCCTGCGATCATCACACGCCTGGCAGGTTTGTCCATGCTGCGCAATTCACTCATGACGATCCGGATGTCACGGGAAGAGGCGATGAAGAACACTTCATCGCCCGCCTCGACCACGGTACTGCCCTCGGGAATGATCGGACGATCACGACGAAAGATTGCCGCCACCCGAGTCTCCACATTCGGCACATGCTGGCGCAATTCCTGCAGCTGCTGACCAACTAACGGACCGCCATAAAACGCCTTGACCGCCACCAAGCTGACTTTACCGGAAGCGAAGTCTAGCACCTGCAGGGCTTCCGGAAACTCGATCAATTTCTCAATATATCCGGTCAAGATTTGCTCTGGACAAATCGCGAAATCCACGCAAAAATTCTCCCTGGAAAATATCTCGGGATGGTCCAGATAATTGGTGGCCCGTATCCGGGCAATTTTGGTGGGGGTGTTGAACAGGCTGGCCGCCAGCTTGCAGGCAACCATATTGGTTTCATCACTGCCGGTTACCGCCAGAATCATGTCGGCATCGTCCGCGCCAGCCTGCTCCATGACAGAAGGATGAGAAGCGTTCCCGGCCACGGTACGCAAATCCATCCGATCCTGCAACAGACTCAGTCTGCTTGCCGACAGATCGACCATGGTAATATCATTGGCTTCGCCGACCAGACTCTCTGCCACGGTTGAACCTACCCGACCCGCTCCCAGGATGATGATCTTCAATACCAGTCTCCGCCTTGAGTAATAGTAATAACCTTAAACCATGGCGCCCGCCTTCACCAGCGTCCCTGGAAACGCCGAGACATACCTTTGCTATCGTTACTACTGCCGTAACGATTCCCAGTACCCAATACACAATACACAATAATCAATCAAATAAGCGAGGAACCAGCGCTGGTCCAGCGCGGAATGAGCACTGATTGTCTGGAACGATAGCTGGGGCCTGCAGGGCGCGCAGTAAACCATAAAAACATGACCCGGGCAATGCAGCCTGTGCATGCGCAGATGCATCAAACCATAGGTCAATGCAGCAATGTTGCGTGGCTCAGCTCGTTCACCATGGGATTCCCAAGCCCATGAAAAATTGGCCGGATTTTACGACCCTTTTCGTTAAATAGAACGACTATTCGCCTCAAATGATCGAAAAATCCAACTCAACCAGCCGCGCCCTCGCTACGATCGCTATTCTCGGACAGCCTCCTAGGAAATACCAATCAGGATTGATGTGATCGCACCCAATCACGCCATTGATTGAACAATTCCTGGTCGAGTGCCGCAATGACTGAACGGCGCCACGGCTGGCCGGACCAGTAATCATCCTTATCCAGTGCGCACCGGTGGCCACCTGCTTCCTCGAGGATCAGGCACCCGGCGGCATAATCCCAGGGCTTCTGCCCACCATGCAGATACAAATCGAAATAGCCTGCAGCGGTATAGCACCATTCGAGCGCGCAAGCGCCGAAATTACGCTGGGAAGCATAGGGATGTCCTGCCACGACCGCCTCGGCCAGCTTACGATTCAGCCGTTTGAAGTCGACGTTGGCAATTGCCTTGCTCAATGGAATATTGCGCCTGGATAGTGGCAGCGGCTTCCCGTTGAGAAAAGCACCTTTACCCCGCTCCGCATAGAACAACTCGTCAGTGGCTGGGTTATACACCACGCCCAGCACGCTTCTGCCCTCACGCAACAAGGCAACAGAGGTGGCAAAAAAAGGCAGGCCATTCATGAAGTTGGAAGTGCCATCGAGAGGGTCGATGGCCCAAACGCCATCCTGACCCGCCTCCCATTGTTCATGCTGCTGCAAGCCTGTCATTTCCTCACCCAGCATGGCCGCAGGACAAATCCTATGCAGCTTCTCCAGCAGGCTGGTTTGCGCAGCCATATCGGCTTCAGTGTAAAAGCTGCCGTCCTCCTTGTAAATCCGCTCGACCTGCAAGTAACGCGGCATGATTTCCTGGTGCGCTACCTCTTTCACTGCTGCGATAACTCGCTCCAGCATACTCAATCGGCCCGCCACTTGATCGAGCAGCCGATGCTGGGAATTTGCTCTCGAGGCCCTTGGCCAGTCCTGGCCACTTCCACCATCGCTTCGAATAAATCGCGGCGCACATCAGCCGGCGCGGCTTCCTTGCGGGAGGCATCCAGCCGGCCGCGATACTGCAATGCCAGCCGGCTGTTGAAACCGAAGAAGTCGGGTGTGCACACGGCGCCGTATGCCTTGGCAACGGCCTGCGTTTCATCCCAGACATAGGGGAAAGGGTACGCATATTGCTGGGCAATCTTGGCCATGTTATCAAATGAATCTTCCGGATAGTCCGCCGGATCATTCGACATGATGGCAATGGTACCGATACCGTGCCCGGCAAGTTCCTTGACATCGCGGATGATCCGGTCCCGAATGGCTTTGACGTAAGGACAATGGTTGCAGATAAACATCACCAGCAACCCATTCTCACCCCGTGCCGCAGCCAGGTCATAGCGTTTGCCATCCACGCCAGGAAGATCGAAATCCACTGCTTGCCAGCCAAAATCACAAACTGGTGTTTCCAGACTCGCCATATCGACAATCACTCCTTTTCCATTTAATGATCCTATCTTTGTTATATTATCATGGAAATGTTTACAAACTTTTGATCGCCCATTATTAAAATCATCCATCCCGCATGACAGCACGCTTCTTTCACCCTCAACCCATACAGCCGGGCGAGTTGATCATGTTACTTAGTGATACCAGTCATCATGCCTCGCAGGTGCTGCGCTTGCAGCAGGGCGACCCGGTTGTGCTTTTCAATGGCGAGGGAGGGGAATTCTCCGGCCACCTGGCGCAAATTAAGAAAACAGCATGTCTGGTCCAGATCGACCGCTTTTCAGATGTGACGCGCGAATCTCCCCTGTCTATTGAACTGGCCCAGGCAATCTGCGCCCATGAAAAAATGGATTGGATCATACAGAAAGCAGTCGAACAAGGCGTGACCCGCATCCAACCCCTGACGACGCAGCGCAGCGTCGTCCGCTTGAGCGCTGAACGCGCCGGCAAACGCCAACGCCATTGGCAGCGGGTCATCATTTCCGCATGTGAGCAGTGTGGCCGGAATAGCGTTCCCGAATTGTTGCCGTTGCTGTCGCTGTCCCAATGGTTCGAACGGAAATTTGCCCAGCAAGCAGAAACGGGCGAACGACCGCGCTATTATCTGATGCTCTCACCGGCGGCCAATCATCGCCTGGCGGACTTGCCGCCGCCTCAGCCCCATGAATGCCTCACCCTGCTGGTGGGGCCGGAAGGGGGATTCACCCGCGAAGAAATGGATGCAGCCCATACGATCGGTTTTAAGTCGATTCGCCTGGGCAAACGCATCCTGCGCACCGAAAGCGCGGCGCTGGCTGCAATTGCCGCAGCCCAAACCCTGTGGGGCGACTATTGATCCTCACACTATCTACTGTCTTTATTCGCACAAGATTCGCTCAATGAAATCGGATACCGAATTTATCAGCTGGTTTCGTTCTGTCACGCCTTATATTCACGGTTTCCGGGGCAAGATTTTCGTCATTGCTTTCGGTGGCGAAGTGGTCTCGGACGGAAAATTTGTCGAGCTTGTCCATGATTTCAATCTGCTCGCCAGCCTGGGTATCCGGCTGGTGCTGGTACATGGTGCGCGTCCGCAAATTGAATCCCAGCTGCAAATGGAACAGCAGGATATTACCTATGTACAGGGCAAGCGCGTCACGGATGCTGCCGCCCTCCAGTGCGTCAAAGCAGCCGTTGGCAAAGTGCGCGTTGAAATCGAGGCATTGTTATCCATGGGGCTACCCAACTCGCCCATGGCCAATTCCGCCATCCGCGTCACCAGCGGCAACTACGTGACGGCCCGCCCGATCGGTGTCCTGGAAGGCATAGATTTGCAGTACACAGGTGAAGTCCGCCGTGTCAACACCATGGCGATCCTCGACCAGCTTGAACAAGGCGCCATTCCCCTGCTCTCGCCGCTCGGCTATTCGCCCACCGGAGAAATCTTCAACCTCACGTTGGAAAATATCGCCGCCGAAGTAGCGATCGCGCTCAAAGCGGACAAACTGATCTTTCTGGTGAACACCGAGGGGATTTATCAGCCATCCGGCGACAGCGAAAAACTGTTACAGGAAATGACCGTCAAACAGGGTAAAGCCTTGCTCGCAGCCATGCAAACCACGGCGCAACCACCAGATGAAGATATTCAGCTCTATCTGCCGTGGGTACTGCAGGCCTGTGAGCAAGGCGTGGGACGGGCACATCTCATCAGCCGTCATGTCGACGGCGCGCTGCTCATGGAGTTGTTCACGCACGAAGGGATCGGCAGCATGATCACGCGCGATCCGCTGCAAATCATACGCCAGGCAGAAATCGAGGATATCGGCGCGATTTTGCAATTGATCGAACCACTGGAAAATGCAGGCGTGCTGGTCCGGCGCAGCCGAGAATTGCTGGAAATGGAAATCGACCGCTTCACGGTGCTCGAACATGACAATATCATCATCGCTTGCGCCGCACTCTACCCCTTCCCCGACGACCAGGCCTGTGAACTGGCCTGCCTGGCCGTGCATCCCCATTATCGCAAGGCCGGCATGGGCCGTATCCTGATCGACCATCTTGAAAATCAGGCCAGAAAACGCGGCTACACTCGTCTATTCGTCCTCACCACCCGTACTGCCCACTGGTTCGTCGAGCGCGGTTACTCGGAAACCACCCTGGACCAGCTCCCCCTGCCTCGGCAGAATCTTTACAATTACCAAAGGCGTTCCAAAGTCTTCGTCAAGCCGCTCGCCGTCTGAGGCGCCATTTAGAAACGAAACGCATCAAACCGGACATGCAATCATCGCCCCGCCAGATGCATCACAATCCATCAGCCGTATCACATAGCAAACAACCGGGGATTCCAGCTTTAACCGACCGCCAGATTCTCATCTGATTGTGCTGGGGATTTCAACCGCTGCAGACAAATATCGCGCAATTCGAGCTCGGCGCTTTCCACATAAAAACCAACCGCACCCGATTGATATGCATCACTGACCAGACAAAGCACGACCCGGTCGTCAACAGACAGCTCCAGGTAGCGCCCGAACGCGATCAATTGGATGCTGGCCATTCCCCGTCTCTCCGACTGCCAGAAACCGGACTGCAACGATTCGAACCGCATCATCTGTTCCCCGGTGGCCGCACAGTTGGTGCCCCAGTCCCGCATTTGGGCGACCCCCTTCATCAAATCCAGCGAAAGATAGAAGCCATCGTGAGTGTCACGATCGATTCGGAACACGATGCCGCACTTCCCGGATCCACATAACCGCATCGACACCTGCAACCGGAAACTGTCCAGTTCGCCATCAAACAGGAAGGGCTGAAATCCCGAGCGACCACTGAGCCTAGCACAACCGTCACCGCTTGCATGACAGTGATCTTCGGGCCCGGTTCGATTGAGCGGGCGCAGCCCTCTCGTGTCCAGCCGCTCGATGACAGCATCAAGTATTTTCTCGAACGACTGCACGCGCAGCAAACCCGACGGCGTTCTCACCAGGCGCTTGGGCGGCGGCAGCATATTGGCGACATCGCGCCGCATCCGGTCATGCGTGAAGAAGCTCCACAGCAGCCAGCCGCCAGGATCAGCACAGATACGCCCCGCGTAATTCCCCTCGCCGAGCAACACGTTATCGTGATAGCTTTTCCAGGAAGCACCCATGCGTCGCGTATGCCAATAACGTATCTTGGCATCCTCGCGTATACTGCCAATCAAGTAATACTCCTGATCGATCTTCAGTAAATTGGGGACTTCAATATCGTCATAGAGTCCAGGATGATAGAGCGGCGGACGATGAACGAAACGGTTTTCCTCAACCTCCTCCATCGCCGCCACACAACCACGCCGGACAATAGGGCCATCGTTGACCCTGCCCGAACAAAGCAGCCAGCCACGCGAGTCCTCCCGGAAATAGAACGGATCCCGCCAGCTGACCCATTGCCTGCCTTCACAGATATCCGCTTCATAATGTTCTGACGAGGACGCCAGGGGATAGCAACTGGCCGGATCGAGCGGCGCCGAAATCAATGACGATTCGGGATTTGCGTCACCACGATTGTTCTCGTTATGCCGCCAGGCAACCGGCTGTTTGCGCCAATGATACAGATCATCGCTTACAGCCAGGCCGATACGCTGTATCAAACCGTGATCGCGGCGGGAGATACCGGTATAGAACATTCGCCAGCCCTTGGGCTGGTATGGATCCGGTGTCACATGCATCGTCCACAACATCGAATCATCCCAGCTGCCCGGATGCCCGATGAAAATCGCATTTTCCACGCGCACCCAATGCAGCCCATCACGACTGACCGCATGCGCGATATAATCATGATTGGGCAATACCAGGTGAAAGAGGTGATAGCAGTCATCGTGATAAACGATATCAACGTCACCGAGTGTTTTGCGAGTACCGTCAAACTCTACATACATTGAATGCCTCCTACCCCATAAACAAGCAGCATTAGTCAGATGACCCAGACGAAAATATGATGTAATCATTGCAATAGCCAGAGGCAAAACTTTCGTCTGATAATATCGATCGGCAGCATTCGAGAATATGTTTATACTCAAACAGCATCAAATTCCTGGAGCATCTTGATATGAAACCATTGATTGCAATCCTGGCGGTATCTTTGACCGCTTGCGCCAGTATCGACGAGCCTGGAAAAAGCCGCTCGGCCTATGAAGACAGTTTTGCGGGAAATCACGCTGAACTTGCATTATGCGTCACTGAAAAATTGCAGAGGGACAGGCGGTGGTCCATGCGCCTGCTACAGTTCAGGAATAGAACCTTTCAGGACATTGAGGCATCGGAGATTCTTGCCCATGACATGAGACTATTGCCCGGCATCTATGCACGCAATTCGCCCACCAACCCGGATGCGGTCATGGAATATGTTTCGCCAGCCCCGGAAGTGGTGCACACCTACGATAAAATCGATCGCACCTACCTCATGCCAGCCTTCAGGTTTTCCTTGCTGTTGAAAGCAACCGACGGCGCAACTGTCTCCGCCTCACTAAAGGGAAACCCCCATCTGGGCCGCATGGCCTGGCAATATTTACAAACATGCACGCGGTCGGAATGAGCCCCGCTCCCCAGCTGATGCCTGCTTTATTTTGTGCTTCCAAATTCTCAGCAGGATGCATGAAGCGCAGCAGAGTCCAGAGCGAGCGCGGGCAGCTTGTCAGGGATTCCTTACAATCGGCTCGGTAGATTGGATCAGTTCATCCGACAGACCCTCCAAATCATTCTCTGCAATCAATCCCTCGCTGCGCAGATGCATTAGTTGCATGCGTGCTTTCGATCGGCTGTGACTGTCGAATAGCAGAGACAGCCGCTTGTCTGCATTCTCAACCAGCTTGTAAAGATAGATGTATTTGGCATAATTCGACATATCCGCCTGGCTGTTCGCTGCCTGAACGTCAGCAAGCACCTCCGCACAAAATCTCTCCAGGGCGGCCTCTTTAAGTTTTTTGAACTTCTTCCAGTCAGACTCTGTAATCATGATAAGCAGTCCATGAATTGTTTAACGTATGCTGCTGCTCCATCACGGCTGCTGGCAATAGGTCATCTTTCCGAACCGAGCAGCCGGGGAAACGGTATTTATGGGCATTGTAAGGTTGTGTACAGATGAGTCAACTTATATTGCATATGTAGGCTGCCCGACCCTCGGCAAATTCAAACGACTGGTACTCGCCTGGCATTAAGGAGTCGTTCATGAATAACTGTAACACTTGGATCACATCTGGCAGGTACACTGCGGCGTTGTTCGTCGTTGCCATAGCTCGCTATGACTCCTCCTCTCGCCTTGCATTGCATCCAGCCAGACGCGCTCAATTGTCACACTTATTCCTTCACGGCTCCTAAGAATTAGGCAGGCTTCTCATCCTTGGAAACCAGTGCAGGGCGGAGCAGGTAATAGCCCGCCAACCCGGCCAGCATGCCCGGCATGCCTTCGTAAATGTCTTCATGCAAATCGAAATAACGCCAAAGCCAGGCCGTGCCCATACCCACAGCCATCATGACCAGCGCCAAACGTTCATCGACCGGATGCTGGCGTACCAGAATGAACAAAAGCGGCCCAAATGCAGCCGCCAGGGTCGACCAGGAAAGGATCACCAGGTTGAAGACACTCTGCGTTTCCGCCAGTGCAATGAGCAATGCCAGCGCTGTGACCGCCAGCGTCATGCTCTTGATCTCCCAGGTTTTTTCCAGTCGCCTGGGTGCCAGATCATGGGTCAACGCTGATGAGCAGGCAAGCACCAAGGCATCGGCTGTCGACATAGTCGCGGCAAAAATACCTGCCAGGATAAGGCCAACCAAGACCGGCGGCAATAATTGCATCGCAATGGTTGGCAAGGCGAGCTCAGGGTCCAGTCCTTGCAGCTCGGGCAGATATAGCCGTGACAGCATGCCGACACCGGTCGCCAAGGCATAGAATATCGTAAAAAAACTGTAATAATAGACGCGCGCCTGGCGCATATGGGCGGCATTGTCCAGCGCCATGAAGCGGATCATGATATGCGGCTGGCCAATCACGCTGAAACCCGCAAACATCCAGCCGACAACGAACAGTACCACACCGCCCAGACCAGGCATCAGCAGATTATCGGGGAACCAGTTCAGGTAATGTGGGATTTGCTCCAATTGCCGCCAGGTCGCGTCAATGCCCCCAAGGCCATCCACACCCACTATGAACAAAAGCCCCATCGCACACACCATCACCAGCGACTGCGCCGCGTCAGTCCAGATCGATGCACGTATGCCCCCTGCCAAACAATAACCGGCCACGATGACAGCGACCAGAATGGCACCGGACTGATGCTCCCAGCCAAACAAGGCATGCAATGCCTTGCCACCGGCGGCGAGCTGCGCTGCCGCATAGGCCCCGAGAAACAGGACCGTGATGACGGCAGCGAATTTGCGCACATAGATCAAGTCCCCGCCCTGCCAACGGCTGAGCACGCCTGCGAAGGTGATCTCGCGGGTATGCTCGGTCGATATCCGCAATTGCCGGTGAATGAATAGCGAAGCAAGAAAATCGCCCAATATCCAGCCCAGCATCAGCCAGATTGCGGCCAGGCCAGTGAGATAGGTAAAGCCGATCACACCAATGAACATATAGCCGCTATTATTGGTGGCGACGGCTGACAAGCCTGTCAACGCGGGCGAAACCGAACGGCTGGCGAGATAATAATCGACTTTGGTGCCACGGCTCTTGTACACCGAGGCAAGTCCAACCAACAAGAAGCCGGCCAGAAAGATAATAAAACTAGCCATGCTCATGTGGCGATGATCCTATTTTGATAGCGCGCCTGCGAAACAGTGCAGTCTCAGGCGATGTCGCCCTCGTATATCGGCAAGGCGTATGGCGAACCGCGTTTTGCCAGGAAATCAGGCCGGGGGCGTTTTCCGCCGAAGGGTGCTACCAGGCGGTTACTGAGCGCGTTATACACAACAAAGAAGTTACTGCGCGGAAAGGGTGTGATATTGCTGTTTGAACCATGCATAGTATTGCAATCGAACAAAATCACGGTACCGACCGGTCCCAAGGGCGTCTCGATGCCGCCCGCCTCGGCCAATGCGCGCAAGCTATCGTCATCGGGCACGCCGTATTCCTGCTTCTTGAGCGACTGTACATAGTGATTATCAGGTGTCTCCCCGACACAGGCGATATATTTCTGGTGCGAACCCGGGATCAGCATCAACGGCCCGTTATAGCTGCGGTTAGGTGTCAGCACGATCGACATCGACAAAGCGCGCATACGCGGCATACCATCCTCGACATGCCAGGTCTCGAAATCGGAATGCCAATAGAATTCCTTACCCCGAAAGGCCGGCTTGAAATTGAGACGCGACTGGTGAATGTAAACATCGTCACCCAACAGGAAACGGGCGATGCCTGCAAGGCGCCGGTCGCTGGCCAGACGCGCAAAAATGCGGCTGACCTCATGAACTTTAAAGATCGAGCGCAGCGCCCCGCTGCCAGGCTCCCGGATCAGCAGTTCCGGGTCAATGCCCTCTGTCTCGGTTCGCACCCCCCCCATTTCACGCTGTAAACAGACAATTTCGTCAGGGGTAAGCAAATGAGGCAACACCAGAAAGCCATCCCGGACATAGCTTTCCGTTTGTGCGCGTGTCAGGGGTGACACCGTTGTCCAGTCGCTGTAGACGACAGGATCCTGACGTGCCAGCATCTCGGGCATGGCATGCACGCGCGATGGATAACAATCAGCTTGTGTTGTAACAAAGCCCGCTTGAAGTTGCTCTTTCATCTTTATATCTCATCATTCGACGGTTTCAGCCTCAAGAGGGTAGGCGCCAGTTGCGTCATGCACCTCACGGCCGTTAAGTGGTGGATTAAAGACGCACGCCAGCTCCATTTCGGTATCGGCACGCAAGACATGCTTATCATGTTGATCCAGAATATAGATCGTCCCTGGCGTGATCGGATATTGCTTGGCGTCATCCAGAGTTTCGACCATCCCGTGGCCGGAAATACAATAAACCGATTCAAGATGGTTCTGATAATGCATCTCAGTCAAGGTACCCGCATAGATGGTCGTGATATGGAAAGAAAAACCCATACCATCATTTTTCAACAATAGACGAGTACTTTCCCAGTTTTGCGCCACAACCCTGCGAGAAGAGTTGCGCGCATCTTTCAAATTACGCACGATCATAATATCTAGGCAGCCACTACGTTACTGAGGGGTTTGCGCTGGCTGGCAACAGCCACCGTGACGCTTTCGTCCAGAATATCCAGACCGCGTGTCAGATCTTCATTGCTGATTGTCAGCGGGCACAAGCATTTGACAACTTCGCTATCAGGTCCGCTGGTCTCAATGACCAGGCCGCGCGCGAAGGCGGCACGGCTAACGGCTGCAGCCAGCTCACCACTCCCGCAGTCAATGCCCTGCATCAAACCGCGCCCCTTCACCTTGATGAGGCCCTTGTTATGTTTCTCGGCAATGGCACGCAAGCGTTGGGTTAACATCGCCGCTTTGGCCTGAACAGATTTGGAAAATTGGTCATCGCGCCAGAATGTTTCGATCGCCGCCGCGGCGGTCACAAAAGCGTGGTTGTTGCCGCGGAAAGTGCCATTATGTTCACCCGGTTCCCAGATATCGAGTTCACGTTTGATCAATGTGACAGCGAAGGGCAAACCATATCCGGAAAGCGATTTTGACAAGGTAACAATGTCCGGTTTGACATTGGCGGCCTCAAAGCTGAAAAAATTGCCGGTGCGGCCACAACCTGCCTGAATATCGTCGATGATCAGCAGCATATCGTAACGGCGGCACAAGCGCTCCAGCCGCTGCAGCCACTCATAAGACGCCACATTCAACCCGCCTTCACCCTGCACGGTCTCGAGAATGACTGCGGCAGGGTGATCGAGACCACTGCTGGCATCCCCCAGCACTTTCTCAAAGTAGTCTATGGTGTCGACTTCATCACCCATATAGCCATCATAGGGCATTGCCGTGACCCCTGTCAGAGACATGTTGGCGCCCCCGCGATGATGCTGGTTACCGGTTGCCGCCAGCGAGCCCAGCGTGACACCATGGAAACCATTGGTGAAAGATACAATATTGGTACGCCGCTTGACCTTGCGGGCTATTTTCATCGCGGCTTCAATCGAATTGGCACCGGTCGGGCCAGTAAACTGAATGACATAATCCAGACCGCGCGGCTCGAAAATATGTGTCCGCATGGCTTCGAGAAAGCCAGCCTTGGCACGGGTGTGCAAGTCGAGGCTGTGGGTGATGCCATCTGAAGCGATATACTCCAGCAGCGCATCGCGCAACACTGGATGATTATGACCGTAATTCAAACTGCCAGCGCCCGCCAGAAAATCGAGATAGCCGCGCCCATCGCTATCATAAAGCGTAGCGTTCTCAGCGCGCTCAAAGACACAAGGAAAGGAGCGCGCATAGCTTTGCACCTGCGATTCATTGCGTTTAAAAATATCGGTATTAATATGATCTGCCGTTGTGACTGTTTTATGTGTGGTCATGATTCTTTCCTTCTGTTTGATTTACCCTGCCCGGCACTTGAAACGGGCCAATAGATATGAGGAACTCGCTGTCATGTTGGCCGCCCAAATGCTGGTCGCGGTCAAATAACAGTGTGCGTTGATGGGGTGCGCCCAATGCCGCAGCTATTTTTTCAAACGTTGCCCACGACGCTGCGTTGGGCTGAGTCACAGTGGTCTTCAGCATGGAAACACTGGCACATACGGGGCGCGACAAAATATCGAGGATCAACTGTTTACCCAAAGCCTTGCCTCGTGCGACACGGTCTACTGCCATCTGCCAGATAAACAGCGTTTCGGGTTCTTCTGGCAACCGATAGCCTGAAACAAAACCGAGAATCCTGCCATCCTGTTCGGCCAGGGCGGAAGTTGCTGAAAAATGCGTGCACTGCAGCAAATTGCAGTAAAGGGAGTTTTGATCGAGCGGTGGACAGTTTGCAATCAGTGCATTTACAGAAGCCCCATCCGTGGAAAAGGGTTGGCGTATAACGATATTACTGAGCTGCTCTACTTCCAAATATGAGTCCTGTAGTTTGTTTTCAGTTGATAATCTTCAATTTCCAGATCACTGCTTCCTTATTACCCTATAGGAAGTTGCATCGTCCTGTCAAATGCGAAACCCGTCCAAACATGGAAAATCAGCATGTTTTCTCACAAAACACAAACCATACAATATGTTTTATTATCAATAACTTATATAGAATTTCACTGCATAGAAGCCATGCTTGTTATTTTTTTAAAAATAAATTACACTTCTCGGTTAAAAGTTTTCCCTTAATCATCTTGGATTCTGCAATTGAGTGTGTATGGGTGTGCGTGACTACTCAAGGTAGCGACATTGCATGCTGCCGCTTGCGCGCGTTCCGTGGCGGCAGTCGCCCGCCGGATCCGCACACAGACCCTGAAACGGCATAGAGGTCGTATCACCGTATAACTATTGACTATTGCGCCTCCTCGAACAACCTGTCATGCCAGTACCGGCGCTTGAGCGCGCGCCAGGTATTTACCTCCACCCCGCCTTGGGCAAAACGCAGCAGGATTGCGCCATCCTGATCGCTGCGCCGCAGTGTGCTGCCTAGTGCGCGGTAGCGATTGACCACCTCTGCTCGGGGATGTCCGAAAGGATTGCGATAACCCGCCGTAAAAATTGCGTAGGCCGGGTTCACCTCGTGCACAAAAGCCTGCGAGGAAGATGACTTGCTCCCATGGTGCGGCACGATCAGGACGGTGGCTGGCAGCCGGTCGGGCACTTGCCGGAGCAATTCGCTTTCAGTCGGCTGGCCGATATCCGCCGGCAATAGCACACTGCCGTGACGGGTCGTGATCTTCAGCACACAGCTCGATTCATTGGTATTGTGCCGCTGTGCCAGATAGCTAGGCTGTCGGGGGTGCAATACCTCGAAGTGCACGCCATCCCACACCCAGGCAATCCCTGCCAGACAGTTCCTATGGTCGGCGAACTTCTGCCGGATCGGGTGATCCTGCCCAAGCGAGGCCAGCAGCGCCGCGGTCGGCACAGATTGCAGCACTGACAATGCGCCACCGCTATGATCCGAGTCGGCGTGAGAGATGATCATCAAATCAAGTGCTCGTATGCCTTCGCCACGCAGATAAGGCACGATGATGCGCTTTCCACTGTCGCTGTCACCGTAGCTTGGCCCGGCATCATAAAGCATGGCGTGATGACGCGTGCGCGCCACCACTGCCAGGCCCTGCCCCACATCGAGCACATCCAACCATAGCTCTCCCTCTACCGGTCTGGCCGGGAACACGAGAAAGAGAGGCAATAGCATTAGCAAACCCAACCAGCGTGCCGGAAAACCCGCCCGGATACCGAGCCCCGGCCCTCCGGGCAACATGAGCCACAGCACACCCGCTACCGCTGCCGCTACCGTCCAGGCTGGCGGGTCATGCTGCTGCCAAATGGCAGGTGGAGACTCAGCCAGCCACTGCAGGCCGGTCATTAATCCCTGCAAAATAAAAAGCGCGATCGATAAGCAAAACTCCAAGCCCGGCACAGCCGCCAGCAGAGTCAAGGGCACTACGGCAAAAGTCATCACTGGGATGGCCAGCGCATTGGCGATGGGCGATACCAATGACACCTGCTGGAACAGGCTGAGAAGCAGCGGGAACAAGCCCAGTGTGATCATCCACTGGATGCGCACCCAGCCGGCCGCCTTGCCAGATTGGCCGATGCGCCCGGATAAAGCGTAGCCAATCAGGGCAATCGCCCCGAACGACAGCCAGAACCCCGGTGCAATGACAGCCCAGGGGTCGCCGGTCACGACCACCAGCAGCACCCATCCCAGCACGGCTGACATGGCAACACGCCGGTCATGCCAACATGCCGCCACCACGATCAGCAACATTAAAAAGGCGCGTTGCGCGGGAATGGCAAAGCCAGCCAGCAACGCGTATGCAAGGGCTGCGATCAATCCCGCCAGCATTGCCGGCTTGCGCGCCGGCAATCGCAGCGACAACCAGGCGATGCGCCGCCACAATCCATACACGGCCATGGCTATCAGACCGGACACCAGGGTGATGTGCAACCCAGAGATGGCCATCAGATGATTGGTGCCGGTACGCGTGAATGTTTGCCAATGCACCGCAGGGATGGCACGCTGATCACCCACCGCCAGGGCAATCAATACGCCTGCATCAGGGCTATCCGCCAAATAATGCGTAAAGCGGGCGCGCACATGCTCCCGCATCCGCTCGAACCCATAGCGTAGGTTGCCGCACCAGTCCTCCAGACGCTGGTTGCTGGGTGCTGGGCGCACATACCCCACCGCACGCACCCGGCGCTCCAGCAGCTTGGCCTCGTAGTCAGCCACATGCGGATTGGCATTACCATGCGGACGTTTGAGCCGAACCAGTAACTGCCAGCGTTCACCAGCCCGCAAGTCGGGTGGCGCATGGACCGTTTTCTGCCTGCCCTGATACCAGGAAAGCACAATACGCCCCGGAACAGTGGCATCGGGCGTGAGCACCTGTTCGACATCAAACCGGAATCGTATTTTTTGGCGGTCGCGCTGCGGCATCCTGGCCACCACACCGACCAAGCTAATATCCCGTCCCTCCCATGCATGCGGCAAAGCATCCGCCAGCCTGGTCTGGGCGCAAAATGCCGCCCACAGAAATCCAGCACCCAGCACGATACCGTACAGAAGAAATCCATTCGCAAGCAAGGCCGCCCCGGAGCGATAGCGCCGAAGGCGCAGCACCAGCAGTGCGGTCAACGCCCACCCGGCAGCCAGAGACATATCCGGCAACTGCGGTTGTTGCTGCAATAAAATGGCCCCCAGCACAAATGCCAGGCTGTATTTTAGGATTGGCACAAACGATGGCCAGGTAGTGATAAACTAACCGGCTTTTAGCCTGGGTGGTAGCCGTTCGCCATGCTACCGGCGAGAGAAAACCATTCCCTATGGCTGGGCGTTATAGAAATAACCAGCGTTTTATCCATGCTTATGGCTCGCTGCAAAATGCTCACGCCTCCTCGCAATTCTGAAATATTAACAACTGATAATGTTTACGTCAGAATCGGCAACCGGCTGAAAAGTTATTTGAGCATGCCTGCCTGAGGTCAGACCCTTAACATCCCATCAATCCGCAAGCGGAATGGGCGCAGCAGGGATCGATACGCTCGTCATGGCAGTGGTGATGGCAATTTTGAAGAAACTGCACCTGCCAGGGTACACAGGTAGTTGTATTTTCACTGGAATTTAGAATTCTCAAACGATCTCAGAGGGATTCAGGTTCTATTCGTGATTTGCCGTTATAGCCAGCGATTACGGCAATCATACAAATTTTACTGCCAGGCTAATAAAACATATCTTGATAGATCAGAGTGCCAATGAAACATGTTTTCATATTGTTAGCTGTCATTACGTCCATAGCGATCATCTCCAGCGCCCAAGCCTCCAACAACAATCACAAATTTGGACCGGTGGACGCAACACAAAGCAGCGTTATTCCCCATATTCCGGAACCGATGCTGTTTGACCTGGTGAGGCCATTGGGTGCGGCCAAGGGCGAACTGGAAATCAATACACTGGTTGATCACGCTTTACGTGCCGGACATACTGAATGGGCGCCGGAAATTGAATATGCATTCCTCGACGGTTATGCAATCGAGCTGGAATTGCCATTCCAGGATTTTTCAGTGGCCGAATACAAACTTGCGCTCCAGGGCACATTCGGCACACTGCTTAATGCACGCATGATCCATGGCTGGCAAATCATTGGCCGCTATAACCGGCATGAGAAAGCCTACCTGACCGACACACTTTATTTGAATGGCATGCGTCTCTCCAGCAAATGGAGCATGTTCCACATGCTGGGCGTACGCAACAATTTTTCTGAAAAACGGGAACGTTTCAACGGACTGCTCAACAATAGCCTCTTCTATCATTTCTCACGACAGCTGACACTCGGATTTGAAATCAATAACGAGATGCCTCGCTGGAGCAAATGGCGCTATCGATTGGTGCCACAAATCCATTACGACTTTACCCCTCACACTTCCCTACAAGTGGGGGGCGGCCCCTCCAAGCTGGAAGATCCCAAACGGACCGAGTGGACGGTTGCCTGGCGGTTGATTCATGCTTTCTGACTGCTAGCACTTCGTTCCGCCAAACCGCTTACATGAAATCGCGCCTTCGCCTGTCATGCGTTGTTGCAAATCCTCGCCATAGCTACGGCTATGACTGCGGTTTGCGCCTAGCCTGGCAGGCGAATCCATCGATTTCATTTGTAAGCTAATTGACGGAACGGAGTACCAGGAGGCTGTCCGAGAATAGCGATCGTAGCGAGGGCGAGGCTGGTTGAGTTGAATTTCTCGATTATTTGAGGCGAATAGTCGTTCTATTTAACGAAATAGGATCGTAAAATCCGGCCAATCAGGCTTGTTCGCAGTAGATCAGTCTATTCTCGGACAGCCTCCTAGCAACCACCACATGGCGCTCAAGGCATCACTACCACGATCCAAGGAATTGTATTTGGGCCCACCTGTCTCAGGCAGACCCTCAATACCGCAACCGGGTATCACAACGCAGTATCATAACCGAGGTACTTACAGTGCCTCAAAGATACCGGCTGCGCCCATGCCGCTGCCGATACACATGGTCACCATGCCGTATCGGTGATTACGGCGCCGCAGGCCATGCATCAGCGTGGCGACGCGAATTGCGCCAGTCGCGCCCAGGGGATGGCCAAGCGCGATTGCGCCACCCAAAGGGTTGACCTTGGTGCGATCGAGTCCCAAATCGTTGATGACAGCCAGGCTTTGAGCGGCAAAGGCTTCGTTCAATTCAATCCAGTCCAGATCATCCAGTTTCATCCCGGTTTGTTTCAATACCTTGGGCACTGCTTCAACCGGACCGATCCCCATGATTGCAGGCGGCACACCGGCCACGCTGTAACCGATAAATCGTCCGATCGGGGTCAAATTGAAACGTTGCAATGCGGCCGCGCTCATGACCAATACCGCCCCGGCACCATCGGACATTTGTGAACTGTTGCCCGCAGTCACCGACCCTTTGGCCGCGAAGACAGATCGCAATTTAGCCAGCATTTCCGGGCTCGTATTCGCGCGCGGACCCTCATCGGTATCCCTGACTACTGACAAATGACGGATTTCATGGGCAGACAAATCCAGCCGGTTCTGCTCGACAACATAGGGTGAGATCTCGTCCTTGAACTCGCCCTGTTCGATTGCCCGCATTGCCCGCTGATGGCTTTCCAGCGCGAAGGCATCCTGGTCCTCACGTGCAATTTTCCACTGGGTCGCCACTTTCTCGGCAGTAATCCCCATGCCATAAGCAATGGCGGCATGCTCATCATTCACAAACAATGCCGGATTCATCGCCACCTTGTTGCCCATCATGGGAATCATGCTCATGCTTTCGGTGCCGCCGGCCATGATCACATCAGCTTCTCCCAGACGGATACGGTCAGCAGCGATTGCGACCGCCTGCAATCCCGAAGCACAAAAACGATTGATCGTCATGCCCGGCACGCGGTCAGGCAAACCGGCCAGCAGCAAAGCCACACGTGCCACATTGATACCCTGCTCTGCCTCCGGCATGGCGCAACCGACGATGACATCATCGATCGCTGCCGGATCCAGCCCCTCGCATTGCGCCAATACCGACCGTATGACATGCACCAACAGATCGTCGGGGCGCACATCCTTGAACATTCCTCGCGGCGCCTTGCCGACCGGGGTGCGCGTGGCGGCGACGATATAGGCATCCTGAACTTGCTTGATCATCAGACTTCTCCTTTGATTCTTGAATATCCGGCTTCTCAGAGAGCAGCGCCAGCAGACACTGCTTCGCTAAACTTGAAACATTGACCGGCCTGGCCATCACGCCCTCAGTTGCGCAGCGGCTTACCGGTTTTGAGCGTATGGGCAATACGGGCCTGGGTTTTTTCGGTCGCCAGTAATTCGATGAAGGCGGAGCGTTCCAGCTCCAGCAGCCACTCCTCGTCCACCTGGCTGCCCGCCATCACATCGCCGCCACACATCACATGCGCAATCTTGCCGCCTATCAGATAATCATGCTCGGAAATAAAGCCCCCTTCCCGCATGTTGACCAATGTGCCCTTGATGGTGGCCACGCCGGTCGAACCGGCCACCACGATTTCACGAGGACGCAAAGGCGGCCGGTAGCCGGCCTCAGCCAAGGCAAGCGCCTGAGCCTTGGCAACATGCAGCAATTCAAAACGATGCATGACCACCTGGTCGGCCGAGAGCAGATAACCCAACTCCTTCGCCTGCTGCGCGCTTTTGGCCAGTTTCGCCATTGCAACCGTCTCGAAATAATGTTTCAGATAGGGAAATGGGTCGCCATCGATCGCATGACTTGCTGCCCGCATTGCAAATTCCTTGCAGCCACCGCCAGCCGGCAGCAACCCCACGCCCGCCTCGACCAGCCCGATATAGGTTTCCAATGTCGCCACTGCGCGATCGCAATGCATGACAAATTCACACCCGCCGCCCAGGGCCAGCCCATCGACTGCCGCAACCGTCGGCACCCTGCTGTAGCGCAAGCTCTGCGAGACTTGCTGGAAACGGGCAATCATCGCTTCCACTTCAGCCAACTTTCCAGCCATCAGCGCATCGGCCATATCGAGACTGCGAGCAGCCTGCAGAATGGTGGACTGCGCAGTCTTTTTGATCTTCTTGACAAACTCGTCGAATGCAGACGGCGGCGCCTCGCGTTTTGGACGCTCTGTCGCTTTTTGCAAATTGGCGCCAAGCGAGAATGGCGGCTCGGTCTGCCAGAGAATCAAGGCACGGAAATGCCGCTCCGCTTCCGAGATGGCCTGCTGCATGCCTTGCAGAACCGCATCATCGATGGTGTGTTTTTTGGTCTTGAAGCTGACGATCGCGAGCTGGTCACCGGTGTGCCACATGCGTAATGCATCGGTTTCAAAAACGGTCTCGCCATAGGTCGCCGTTTCGCCTACCAAGCGATCAGGAAACAGCTGGCGCCGGTAGACTGGCAGTTGTGATCGTGGTTGCAGGCTGTCCGCCGCGGGCGCGTAGGAACCTTCCTGCGTGTGCACGCCTGGCGCCGGACCTTGACCGGCTGCCTGCACCCAATCCGGCAAGGGTGTCTGAGCCATGGATTTACCGGCATCGATGTCAGCGTTAATCCATTCCGTGACAGCGCGCCAGCCTGCCGCCTGCCAAATCTCGAACGGCCCCTGCTGCCAGCCGAATCCCCAACGTACAGCCAGATCGAGATCGCGTGCGTTGTCAGCGATTGCAGCCAAATGCACAGCACAATAATGAAATAAATCACGGTGAATTGCCCACAGGAACTGGGCCTGCGGATGGTCATGCTCACGCAAGGCGGCAAACTTGGCGACTGGATCTTTTTGCTTCAACAATGCTTCGACCTCGCTATCGACTTCGCTTGCAGCGGGCAGGTAATCGCCAGTAGCCAGATCCAGCACATGAATCTCCTTACCTTGCTTGTGATAGATTCCCTGGCCACTCTTCTGCCCGAGTGCGCCCTGCTCCACCAGTTTCTGCAACCAATCCGGCACAGCCAAGTATTTATGCCAGGGATCATCGGCAAGTTCATCGTGCATGGTCTGCATCACATGCGCGAGAATATCCAGCCCGACCAGATCCGCCGTACGAAAAGTCGCACTCTTCGGCCGCCCGATCAGCGTCCCGGCAAGCTTATCCACCAGATCAAAACTCAACCCGTATTGCTGAGCATGATGAATATTCGACAAAATCGAGAAGATGCCCACCCGATTGGCAATGAAATTGGGCGTATCCTTGGCGCGGATCACCCCCTTGCCCAGGGCAGTCACCAGAAAGGCTTCCAACACGTCCAATGCGCCCCCATCACTGTGCGCGCTCGGAATCAATTCCACCAGGTGCATATAGCGTGGCGGATTGAAAAAATGAATGCCGCAAAAACGTGGGCGCAAGGATTCCGGCACCGCCTCGGCCAGTTTATTGATGGACAGGCCGGAAGTGTTGCTCGCAAAAATGGCTTGATCATGCAGATACGGCGCAACCTTCTCATATAGCTGCGCTTTCAAATCCAGGCGTTCGGCAATCGCCTCGATGACGACATCGCAATCCCGCAGCTTTTCCAGATGATGCTCGTAGTTGGCGGGCTCGATACTGCCCGCTCTGGCACTGCTCGACAATGGCGCCGGTTCCTGTTTTTTCAGCTTGCCAATCGCCTTGATAACGTTGGCGTTGGCATCGCCGGATGCCGCAGGCAATTCAAACAACAGTGTCTCTATGTTGGCATTGACCAGATGCGCTGCAATTTGCGCGCCCATGACACCTGCGCCCAATACTGCAGCTTTCCTCACGATGAATGGATTATTATTCAAATTTCCCCCCGTTTGATCAGATTATCGGAAAATACTGCCCGCCTCCCTGTGCTAGGAGGCTGTCCGAGAATAGACTGATCTACTGCGAACAAGCCTGATTGGCCGGATTTTACGATCCTTTTCGTTAAATAGAACGACTATTCGCCTCAAATGATCGAAAAATCCAACTCAACCAGCCTCGCCCTCGCTACGATCGCTATTCTCAGACAGCCTCCTAGGCTGGTTCAAAGCAATATACCGCAAAGCCTTTCTTGTTAAAGAGATTACAAGCATGAAACGCAAAGAGCAAGCACCCCTCAGCAAACAAGGGCACGCAAGCGGATGCCGGCAAGCGCAAGTGCGTGCCATGCGCCCTACAACTGATGCGAGATTATCCAGCATCTCATGCCTCCCACTGAAAATTATTTAGCAGCCTATTCTCCAAAGAGGGGGGGCTGCAACAACTCCCTGATTCCATTTAGATTTACGCTTGCAATGAATAATAGGAAGTAATTCGGTCCTGCAAGCTTACCCCGGTCAAATTCACGCCAGTTGAATCATTTAATGATAATGATTATCATTTGTATTATTATTCATTTAAATCGTATCACCGATACTGATCCGAGCACTAACCACCCTTGAGAATAAATACCCAATACGGAGATCCGAGTATGAACAGCCCGGTAATAGAAAAACAACCTTCATTCGATACATGGCCGCAAGCACGAAAACTGCCCGAGACCATTACCGTTGAAATCACACCCTCTCCTATAAAACGCACAAAAATCTGGGATCTGAACCGCACCTTTCACTGCCCCATTATGGGCATCTGCATATCGACTGCAGAACTGGAGCGGTTTGCCCGGCGCTTTCATTTTGATGCGCCCATCAGCCACACGCATGCCCTGCATGTCGAGGCGGTCTGCCGCGCAGCCAGCAGAAACCGATTTTCTGAAGCCATTCACAAGTATCTGGACAAGCAATATCAGGGATATATCAAACAATTTGAGAGTGCCAAAAGCGACGATGAAGTGCTGCTTCTCTGGCAGCACTATTATTCACAAGGAAAAATTGCCGGCCCGTTATGGGCGGCATTGACCCACAAACGCATTGGCGATGCCAGCCAGGCACGCATTCACGACTGCATACACATGCATATGCATCAGGCAGTTATCGATCTCGCCTCGGCGCAAGCCAGGCTATTGGAATCGGAACAAATGCTGCTGGAAACAACCGGCACACTGGAAAAATACAAACAACAGCACGCCACCAGAGAATCCCGCTTGCGCACTCAATTGAACCAGGCGCTGGCAGAAATCAAGCGCCTGCAGGCTAGCCAGCAGGAGGCCGAAATGCTCCGCCAGCGCCTGGAGAAACTGGAATCCTGTCAGGCCATGCATGCCATGGGACAACGTTTGATGCGCTTGACAACCGAAAACGAACAATTGCGAATCAAGGCTGAAGGCGCCAAGCAGCTCGATCAGGCATATAAACGCGCCAAACAGGATTTATTTGCCATACAACACCAATGCGACAATCTGCGCAAGGAACGGGATGCACTAGAACAGCTGCTGCTCACACAGCATGCTGACCACGGCAATGACGCGGATGGGAGCAAGGCCAGTGCGACTGATGACACCGGATCCTGTCCTTGCATACTGTGTGTGGGCGGCAAGATCACTTTGCTGCCGCAATACCGGGCGCTTGCCAGGCAAATGGGACTCGAGCTGGCCCATCATGACGGCGGCCAGGAAGATGCTCTGTCACGCCTACCCGAAATGATATACAGCGCACACGCGGTCATCTGCCCCACTGATTGCGTGAGTCACGCCGCCTATTACCAAGTCAAACGACTCTGCCGCCTGAGCCATATTCCCTGCCTGCTCTTCAAAGGCATGGGCGTCTCCAGCTTTGCCACGGCATTGACCAGGATTACAACCGGCAATTCCACCATTCACAGCACTGCCATGTGAATGGCATAACGTATGCGGGCAAACACCCTATCAACCGGAGCGGGTCCGCATGCGCTATGCAAATGAAACCGGGTGCGCTGACATGATTGTTTCTGGCAGTGGCGCACCCTTAACCAAGCATCTCGTTGAAACCATCAACAAACCAATAACTATCATAATTTCATGGAGGGTTTATGAATTTTTGGCCTGCGTTGCAACAGCCAGTTTTACTCATTATCGCTTTCATTGCCATGTTGCATACTGCTCTTGTACAAGCGCAAGACACCCAGCAGAACAATTCCACCGGGTTTCTGGTCGTTGCCGCCGATCGCGGTTTTGTCGGCAACGAAGAAATTCGCGATGCATTCGCGAATTTCGAACAACATCGCAATGCAGCATTAGTCTTTGTCACGGATGAACGCACAAATCTGTCCCTGACATCTAGTCTGGCTTCGCTTCAGAACCGGGGCGCCAAACATATCGTCGTGCTGCCTCTGTTCCTGTCCACCTCGACCCCACGCTATCAACTCGTCCGGGAACTGCTGATCCAGAAAGAATCGGATCTCTCCCTGTCATTCGCCCGTGCCTATGGAAAAAGCTATATCGCGGTCGAGGAACTCGCTGGCCGCATGCGCGCCACACCATCAATCGCCGGTCAGGATTTGCTGATCGTCGGCTATGGCGCCAGAGATGAGGCCAGTCAACGGGGCATGCAACAGGATTGGGAGCAAATAGTCCATCACGCTGCAAACGGCCTGGACGTGCAATCTATCCAAACCTTGATTCTTCCAGAAAGAGGTCAAGATGAAGATGGAGAAGCCTATTTCAAACATATCAAGCAATTGCTCGCCACGGCACTCAAATCTCGCTCATCCACCAAGGCGGACAAGCAATTCCATGTCCTCCCGTTTGCCTTCGGACCCAGGCATGACAGCATGATGTCGCTCGAAGCACGTCTGACATGGCTGCTCCCGGAACATGCCAAACTGGTCGATCATCCGGCTGATCCCAAATACCTGACCACCTGGATGACACGCGAAGCCAACCGCAGCCAGTCCCTTACCCCCGCCAGTACCGGCGTCATTCTCTTTGCCCATGGCTCTGATTTCCATTGGAACGAGAATCTGCGAACAGCCGTACAACCTTTGATGGAGCGCTATCTGGTCGAATTTGCCTTCTCCATGGCAGACCCTGGCACAATCGAACGCGCATTACGCAAACTGGAACAACGCGGCGCAAAAACAGCGATCATAGTCAGCGCCTACGCAACCGGTAGCTCATTCCGCAAGGAAATCGAGCAGCTGACCGGCCTGGATTTCGAGAACCGGCGTGCCGGGCAGGCCACCCCCGATAATCCTGGCAAACATACCGATCATGGCCACCATGGAAAACCCGGTGAATCCCCATCCCGAATCCTGACCACCCTGCCTGTCATCTTCACTGGCGGCTATGACGACCATCCACTGTTTGCCACTGCACTGCTCGATCGCGCACTTGGATTATCCAAAGATCCTGCCAAGGAAACCATCATTGTCGTTGCGCATGGCACAAAGGATGATCAACGCAATCTCGCCTGGCTCAATAAACTGGAAGGAATCGCCCAGCATATGCGCCATAACGGCGGCCAGCAATTCAAGGCCATCCAGGTGGCAACCTGGCGCGAAGACTGGCCCGACAAGCGCGCCCCCTGGATCGAAAAAGTCAGAAACATGGTCACGGAAGCCAGCAAGCACGATGGCAGGGCAATCGTGATTCCCGCTCGCACAACCGCCACTGGTCCAGAGAAAAGATTCCTGGCCGGATTGCAATTTGAACTGGGCAGCGGCTTCGCGCCCCACCCACTGTTTACGCAGTGGGTAGAGGAACAAATTCATCAAGGCATGCAGCAGTACGCCCAAGCGATGAATCACTGATCGACAGCATTCATTTTTGTTAGCCAGCCAGCACACTAGTACTCCGTTCCGTCAATTAACTTACAAATGAAATCGATGGATTCGCCTGCCAGGCTAGGCGCAAACCGCAGTCATAGCCGCAGCTATGGCGAGGATTTGCAACAACGCATGACAGGCGAAGGCGCGATTTCATGTAAGCGGTTTGGCGGAACGGAGTACTAGTCGCCAGCCAGCCAGAAACTTTCACCATTTTGGAAGAACATACCTATGCGTGCAAAATTCTGGCAAACCCCGCTCATGCAAGGGGTTTACTTAATTGTTATTTCACTCTTTTTTTGCAAACATGCCTTAGCACAAGAGACATTCAGCGACACACCATCCACAAATAAACTCGCTATGGGTGACTTGCAGGAAATCACTGTTACCGCGACGCGCACCACCCGCGCACTCAAAGATGTCCCGGAGTCGGTCAGCGTGGTCGACAGCGAGCAGCTGCAAACCCGCCAGGCGGCCGATATCGCGGATGTGCTGCGCTATGTCCCTAACGTCGATCTGGGTGGCGGGCCGCGCAATATCGGCCTCAATCCCAATATTCGCGGCCTGGGCGATGCGCGCGTTCTGTTCCTGTTGGATGGTGCCAGGCAGGATTTCCGGCGCGGGCACAATGCACGGATCTTTATCGACCCGTCATTGCTGAAGCGCGTTGATATTGTGCGTGGACCCTCATCGGTTGTGTGGGGCAGCGGTGCACTAGGCGGGGTGCTTTCCTTCACCACTCGGGATGCAACCGATCTGCTGCGCGCCAATGAACGCTTCGGTGTCAAGGTCAGGAGCGGGTTTCAGAGCATGAATGAGCAATACACACCCGGACTCAGCATGTTTGGCTTGCTCGGGGATGAATTTGACTATTTGCTGGATTTTTCCTACCGCCATGCCGCCGATGACATCCGCCACGGCGACGGATCCAAACTGCAGCACTCCGGGTTCTCGTCCTACGCAGGCCTGGCAAAACTGAACTGGACGCCTGGTTTCCACCAGTTCACATTCTCCGCGCAGACATTCGACCAAGCTGGAAAAGTACCATCCAATGCACAATCTCCTTCAACGACCAATACACTGGTCGACAGAGACACCGAACAGCGGAACTATACGTTGCGCTATCGTTACCAGAACCCGGACAATCAATGGCTCAATCCGGAATTACTGCTTTACCACAACACCACTCACTCCCTGGAAAAACGCCTATTTGACCAACGGCGCGACGAGACCAATTTCTCGACGACCGGTGTCAACCTGCGCAATACCTCGCAGATGGATATCAACACCCACATTACGCAACGGCTCACCTATGGCGTCGATTATTTCCACAACCAGGGCAAAGGCCGGCGCAATGGCGCCACGCGGCCGGAATTTCCGCGTGGCGATGCCGATGTGGTCGGGGTATTCCTGCAGGATGAAATTACTTTGTGGAAACGATTATCATTGATTCCCGGTGTTCGCTGGGACTACTTCCGCAGCCAGGCAGACGGACAGGCCATCAGCGCCAACCAGAACGACCGGGTTAATTTCAAGATTGGTGGGCTTTTCGAAGTGACTGATTGGCTCTCCATCACGGCCAGTTACAACGAGGCATTTCGCGCCCCCACGCTGGGTGAACTGTTCACTACCGGCACACATTTCACTTGTGGGCCAGGCTGCGCCAATCTGTTCGTCCCCAACCCCAACCTGAAACCAGAAACCGCCTTCAACAAGGAAGCCGGGGTGCGCATTCATCGCGCCAACCTGCTGAATAGCGGGGACCAGCTGGCCATTCGCGCAGCCTACTTCCACAACCAAGTCAAGGATTTCATCGACATGATGGTTACCGTCGCCCCTTTTCCGGTACCCGGCAATCCGGATAGAGGCGGCACCACAACCAGCGGCAATGTACGCAATGCGATATTGGAAGGCTTCGAAATAGAAGCCAATTATGCTGCAAAATACGGTTATGCCGGTTTCTCGTACGGCCAGACAAGAGGCCGCAACCAGACACTCGGCGGTCCACTTTCCAACGTACAACCGGATAAATGGATTGTCCTGGCAGGCCTGAACTGGCCCACCTACGATCTCTCCATGGGCTGGCGCAGCAGCATCGTCTCAGCCCAGAACCGCATTCCAGCCGGAGGAACGGCGACTCCCGGCTATACGTTACACGACCTGACACTCGCCTGGATGCCGCAGAATGGTGCTTTCAGGGGAATCAGATTGGATTTTGGCATCGACAACCTGACAGACAAGGACTACCGGCGTCATCTTACCGTCCTCAGGGACCCCGGCCGGAATTACAAACTCATGGCCTCCTACCAGTTCTGATCATTGATTCACTCACCTCCTCGCAGCCAGTTCACAACTGGCTGCCCCAATAATGCTTGTAGCGTGGAAGCGAGCAATGACAAACAAAGTGGACAGAATACTATCAGCGCATAGATCACCTTGTCACCGCTTACTGCTGAACTGACAATTGAACGTGTCTTGTACAATCTTCTCAGTTTGTTTTTTAAGATCATGTCGAATAGTATGGCTATAGTACTCCGTTCCGCCAAACCGCTTACATGAAATCGCGCCTTCGCCTGTCATGCGTTGTTGCAAATCCTCGCCATAGCTATGGCTATGACTACGGTTTGCGCCTAGCCTGGCAGGCGAATCCATCGATTTCATTTGTAAGCTAATTGACGGTACGGAGTAATAGGACACACTGAATTAAGATAAAAAAACTGCCAAAGGAGCTATGTATGAAAGTTGAAGTAACAGTAGAACTAGACATCAATCTGGCAAAAGCCAGTGTTGACGATATAAAAAAACTATTGGAAGAGATGATGAATCCGACCAAATTCGATGCATTGGATGCAATTCAAATCAAGGACATCAAATTAGGAGAATTTTAGGCTATGTCTCTACATTGATAGCTGTTGTCACTGATTTCCTCATCCGAGAATGGTTTGGAATCCAGTGTTCGGTGGGTTGGGTTACCCTTGTATTCCGCCCAACTTTGCCAGTTCAGATAAAATTTCCAGGTATTGGACCAAAACTCCATGGAGAGATGTCTA